>JAYURF010000436.1:0-3849 GCA_043756365.1 Acidimicrobiales bacterium | reverse complement strand
GCAACGGCACGTGGTACCTCACGTCGGCCGAGGCGGTGCAGTTCGCCCACCGCCACCCGGAGATCTTCACGTCCGGGCCGGCGTTCGCGGGGCTGGCCAGCCCCGTACCGTTGGTTCCTCTCGCCATCGATCCGCCCGACCACCTGCGCTTCCGCAAAGTGCTCGACCCGATGCTCGCCCCGCGGGTGATCAACCGGATGGAGGATGACCTGCGCACCCAGGTGCGCGAGCTGATCGCCGCATTCTCGGGCAACGGGAAATGCGACATCGTCGCCGACCTGGCCCGGCTGTATCCGACGCAGGTGTTCCTCACGTTGTTCGGAATGCCGCTGGAAGACCGCGACACGTTCATCGGGTGGGTCGAGACGTTGGTCGAGCAGTCGACGTCGGAAACGACCGGGACGCCGGCCGACGACGTCATGCAAGCAGCTCTGGGGTTGTTCGGCTATCTGCAGACCTTCATCGAGGTCAAGCGGGCGAACCCCGGCGACGACATGTTGAGCGCAGTGCTGGCACTCGACGGTGACGAGGCGTTCAGCGACGCCGAGGTGCTCGGGTTGTGCTTCCTGTTCACGCTCGCCGGGCTCGACACGGTGACTGCGACGATCGGGTTCGTGATGCAGATGCTCGCCGACCATCCCGATGTGCGCCGTCGCATCGTCGACGATCCGACGCAGATCCCGGCCGTGATCGAGGAGATCCTGCGGATGGAACTGTCGGCACCGGTGACACCGCGGGTCACTTCGCAAGAGGTCGAGATCGGCGGCAAGGTGATCCCCGCGGGTGCGACGGTGAATCTCGTGTTGGGGACGGCCAACCGCGACCCGCGGCGGTTCGAAAACCCAGACGTGCTCGACCCCGAACTCGCCGACCGTGGGCACCTCACCTTCGGCGGAGGCATCCATCGCTGCCTCGGCTCGCACCTCGCCCGACGCGAACTGCGACTCGTCGTCGAGGAGTTTCTCCGGGTGATCCCCGACTACGAGATCGAGCCCGGCTTCGAGCCCAAGATCGTGTGGCCGTCGGGCACGCACCACCTCTCGTCCCTGCCCATCCGCTTCCCGCCAAACCGCTCTACCAAGGTGGCACCATGAAGATCACGATCGACGAATCCCGCTGCACCGGCCATGCCCGGTGCGTCGTGGTTGCCCCGTCGCTGTTCACCGACGACGAGCGCGGCTACGGCGTCGTCATCGGCGACGGTGACGTTCTCGCCGATCAGGTGGCCGCAGCGCGCAGCGCGGTGAACTCGTGCCCCGAGCAGGCCATCAGCCTGTCCGAGTAACGGCGAGTGGGCCGGACCTCGCCGGTATGACGAACCGGCCCGGCCGGTTCGCTTGACGAAGTCGTCAAGTTCTACAGTCCACACACACATCAACACATGGAGGTACTCCCGTGGGGGGTCGTCTCGAAGGTAAAGTTGCACTCGTCACTGGAGCAGCACGGGGGCAGGGCAAGAGTCACTGCATCCGGCTGGCAGAAGAGGGCGCGAACGTCATCGCCGTCGATCTGTGCGAGAACATGGACACGGTTCGCTACCCGCTCGGGTCCGAGGCGGACCTGGCCGACACGGTGGCGCAGACCGAAGCGACAGGGCAGCGCATCCTCGCCAGCAAGGCCGATGTGCGCTTCCGCGAGCAGCTTTCCGATGCGGTCGCCAAGGGTGTTGCCGAGTTCGGCCGCCTCGACATCGTGTGCGCGAACGCCGGCATCTTGCCGATCAAGGAGCACACGGCGCAGGCCTTCGTCGATGCAATGGACGTCGATTTCGGAGGTGTGCTCAACACCGTTGCGGTCACGCTGCCGTACCTCGGCGCCGGAGCGTCGATCATTCTCACCGGCTCGACCGCAGGGATGATGCCGGGCACGTTGAACAACCCGGCGCTCGGGCCGGGCTCGGTCGGCTACGGGCTGGCGAAGACGTTCATCGTCACCTACACCGAGGTGCTCGCGCTGCAACTGGCGACGCAGTCGATCCGCGTCAACGCCGTGCACCCGACCAACTGCAACACGAACCTGTTGCACAACGAAGACCTGTACAAGGTGTTCCGGCCCGACATCGCCAACCCGACCGCTGATGACGTGCTGCCGGCGTTCAACATGTTTCAGGCCATGCCGATCCCCTACGTCGAGCCGCGCGACATCTCCAATGCCGTGTTGTTCTTCGCCTCCGACGAAGCCCGCTACATCACCGGCATCAACTTGCGCATCGACGCCGGTTCGCTGCTGAAGTGGCCGGACGGCCCCAAGTGACCTGACGTTCCAGCCGAGTTGAATCCGACCTGCCCCCTATTTCGTATGGAGATGTGCTGATGACCGATCTTGCGTTCACCCCCGAGGAGCGGATGCTCGTCGACGGCAAGTTGATCCACGCCGATAGCGGCGCGACCTTCGACAACATCAACCCGGCCACTGAGGACGTGCTCGGCCAGGTTGCTGATGCGTCGCCGGCCGAGATGCAGCGAGCCATCGCTGCGGCTCGGCGAGCTTTCGACGACACCGACTGGTCCACCAACCGGGCGTTGCGCAAGCGCTGCCTCGAGCAATTGCACGAGGCCATCGTCACCGAGGCCGAAGCGATGCGCGAGGAGTTGATCGCCGAGGTCGGCTCGCCGCGGGCAGTCACGTACATGGCCCAGCTCGACGGCCCACTCGCGGATGCATTGCTGTACCCGGCACGGATGATCGACGAGTTCGCGTGGGAACGCGACCTCGGCGATGCGACGGTGTTCGGCATCAACAGTGCCCGGCAGGTGTGGAAGGAGTCGCTCGGGGTGATCGGTGCGATCACCCCGTGGAACTACCCGTTCGAGGTGACGATCAACAAGATCGGCCAGATCCTCGCCACTGGCAACACGATGGTGCTCAAGCCGGCGCCCGACACGCCGTGGAACGCCACCCGGCTCGGTCGGCTGATGCTGGAAAAGACCGACATCCCCGCCGGGGTCGTCAACGTCGTCACCTCGTCTGACCACCTCGTCGGTGAAGAACTGACGCTGTCGCCGATGGTCGACATGATCTCGTTCACCGGCTCGACCGTGACCGGCAAGCGGATCATGGAAAAGGGTGCTGCCACCCTGAAGCGGGTGTTCCTCGAGCTCGGTGGCAAGTCGGCGATGATCGTGCTCGACGACGCCGATTTCCCCGCTGTGGTGCCGATGGGCTCGATGGTCTGCATGCACGCCGGCCAGGGCTGTGCGATGCAGACGCGGATGCTGTTGCCCCGTTCTCGCTACGACGAAGGCATCGAGTTGATCACCGCAGGCATGGCCCAGATGCCATACGGCGACCCCAACGACATGGGCAACTTCATGGGCCCGCTGATTAGTTCCCGCCAACGCGACCGGGTGCTCGGCTACATCGAAAACGGCCAGCAGGAAGGTGCCCGCCTCGTGCTTGGCGGCGGCCGCCCGGCGCATCTTCCGAAGGGTTGGTTCGTAGAGCCGACCCTGTTCGCCGATGTCGACAACTCGATGACCATCGCCCAAGAGGAGATCTTCGGACCTGTCCTCGCAGTAATTCCCTACGACGATGACGAGCACGCGATCCGCATCGCCAACGACAGCGGCTACGGCTTGTCGGGCGGCGTCTTCGGTAGCAACGACCGGGCTACGGCGATCGCCCGGCGGATCAGGACCGGTTCGATCAGCGTGAACGGTGGTGTCTGGTACGGCGCCGACTCGCCCTACGGGGGGTACAAGTCCAGCGGCATCGGCCGCCAGAACGGCACGGAAGGGTTCGAGCAGCACCTCGAGACCAAGACCATCGCCTGGAACAAGGGCTGAGCACGCAATGACGCTCGAGGACCGGATCGAGGTCGACTTCGACCAGCACTCGCTCGACTACCGC
>JAYURF010000435.1:0-11068 GCA_043756365.1 Acidimicrobiales bacterium | reverse complement strand
CGCGCTCGGCGGCGACTGGCCTTCGACGAGCTGTTGCGCGTGCAGACGATGTTGGTGATGCGCAAACGCGCGATCGAACGCGAGTCGAAAGGCATCCGCCACGTCCTCGACGGCGAGCTCGTCGGGCGCCTCCGCGCCGCGCTGCCCTACGAGCTGACGGGCGCGCAGCAGCGGGTGATCGCCGAGATCGAAGCCGACCTCGCCGGCGTGCATCCGATGCACCGCCTGCTGCAGGGCGATGTGGGATCGGGCAAGACGCTCGTTGCCGTCAGCGCGATGCTCACCGCCGTGCAGGGTGGGCACCAGGGCGCGTTGATGGCGCCGACCGAGGTGCTCGCCGAGCAGCACGCTGCGGGGGTGCGTCGGTTGCTTGCTGATGTCATGGTTCCCGATCCCGCCAACCTGTTCGGCGATCGGCCGTTGCGGGTGGAGCTGCTCACCAACCGCATCACCGGGGCCGATCGGCGTGACGTGCTCGCTGGCCTTGCCGACGGGGGTGTCGACATCGCCATTGGCACGCACGCGCTCATCCAGGAAGCGGTCGCGTTCGACAGCCTCGGTGTGGTGGTGATCGACGAGCAGCATCGCTTCGGTGTCGAGCAGCGCGCTGCGTTGCGCGAAAAGGCGGCCGGGGGAGCGGTGCCGGATGTGTTGGTGATGACGGCGACGCCGATCCCGCGGACGGCGGCGATGACGGTGTACGGCGACCTCGATGTGAGCGTGCTCGACGAGCTCCCGCCGGGGCGCACACCGATCGTCACGCACTGGTCGAACGGCCCGCTCGACGAGGCCACGGTGTGGGCCGATGTGCGTGCCGAGGTCAAGGCCGGCCGTCAGGCGTATGTGGTGTGCCCGCTGATCGGGGAAAGCGAGAAGCTCGAGCTGACGAGCGCGGAGGAGACGTTCGAGGAGCTGTCCGGTGGCGAGCTGTACGGGCTGCGGCTCGCGCTGTTGCACGGGCGAATGCCGTCGGCGGAAAAGGAAGCCGTGATGGACCGGTTCCGCCAAGGCGAGACCGATGTGCTGGTTGCGACCACGGTGATCGAGGTCGGCGTCGACGTGCCGAACGCGACGGTGATGGTGATCCTCGATGCCGACCGTTTTGGCATCGCTCAATTGCATCAGCTCCGCGGTCGGGTCGGCCGCGGGGTGCACGCCTCGCGGTGCTGGCTGGTGACCGAACCCAACCCAGACGGCCCCGCCTCGAACCCGCGGGTCGAGGCGTTGGTGGCGACCACGGACGGCTTCGCGTTAGCCGAGGTGGATCTCGACCTGCGTGGCGAGGGCACGATCATGAACACTGCGCAAAAGGGTCGCAGCGACCTGCGGCTCGCGTCGTTGAGGCGTGATCGCGAGCTCGTCGTGCATGCCCGGGAAACTGCGTTCGCAATCGTCGATCCCGATCCGCAACTCGCCAAGCACCCCGTGCTGGCCGGCGAGCTGACGCTGCTGTTCAGCTCCGAAGACGAAGCCTTCCTGTTCAAGAACTGACCCGGAACTAGGAGCGAACTAGGAGAGGTGTGCCGTGCGCAGTGGTTCTCCCTGCATACACTCGGCCGAATGGGGTGGCTTGGCGGAAGCATCCGATCGAACCTCGGTCGGCTCACAATGATGGTTCCTGGTGGCGCGTTGTTGTCGTTCACGATGAACAAGTTCGTGCCGATGACGGACAGCGAGTTTCGTACCGCTGTGGTAGCCGGCGGTACCCTCATGCTCGGCGGCTACATGGCACCGCTTGTCAAGAAGCTGCGAGCGGGCAGGGATGGAATCGATTTCGAGACCCACGAACGCCCTGAGATCGAGAGCCGAGACGCGGCCCTGGAACTTACCGAGGAGGTGCACTCTGAGGGAGGTGCCAGCGTACTCGTCAACGAAACGATCGATGCCGCTCGCTTTTTCACGGCCGACGTGGCCATCCAAGCTTTGCTCGAAGCAGGAACACCTATCCGGTTCCACCTGTACCTCATGGACAGCGAGATGCGTGGGCTCGTTCCGATCTTCGAGGTCGACGACGAGCGTTTGCAGGCCCAAGCTCCGTGGCCACCGGGCTCAGGCGTGGTCGGCACCGCGTTCTCGACGAAGCAGTTCACTCTTGCCGTCGGATCGGAGACCTCGGATGGAACATTCGGCCTCACCGCTGAGCAGCAGGAACAACATGGTGCCCTCCGGGCAGTGGCCGCAACTCCGGTGTTCAACGCCGTAGGCACGGTGATTGCCGTCCTCTCGGGTTCAGATCCCGAGTCTGAAAGCCGACTTGCGACGGAGGAGATGCAGCAACTCATGTCCGTCGTGGCCGACGGCTGTGCCCGAATTCTCATTGACCTTTTGGAGTGGTTTGCCGATGACGCGTGACACCCTCCGTGTACAACTACCCTCATCACTACTCACGAGTTCCAGGAGGACGCAGCCATGACGACGTCATACCCCGTCACGAAGCAGAGTCGCGCCGCAAGCCTTACGGCAGTCATGCGACGCCAGCCGCCGCGCCTGCGCCTGTCGAAGGGAATGGCTGACGCGGCACGCGACCTGGAACGTCGCGCAGATGAGCGAGCGAAGGCTGCGAAAGGTCGACCCGGCGCCGCTCGCTGAGTTGCAGGTCGAGGCGTCGGATTCGACGAGGTCCCCGGTGGTTGCGGCAGCCTGGCAGCGATACGGCGCGGTGTCGTTGGGTTGCCCATCGTTCCCAGTTACGGAAGTGACGATTGCAGCTCGCTTGTCCGCTGGCGAATCGTGTCGACGATGCTTTCGTCGACCCAGACGTCGTTGGCGACACCGTCGACCGTGTCAAGGATCTGTTCCAGCGTTTCGGCCACGATCTGCGCCGCGTCACGTCGACTGATCCGCGCCTTCCAGCCAGCTACCTCCTCGACAAGATCGCGGCCGGTGATCGTCAGGATGTTGGTGATGTCGCCGATCAGCATGCCCGGCTCCAACGATCGACCAAGCGTGACGAGATGGGCCACGTCATAGATCGGTGCCAACTCGACCGTTGCATCCGGGTGATGGAGCACAGCGATGTTCTTGCAGTGGGCGTCGGTGTTACCGATGGCGACGTTGAATGTGATGACCTTGGCCAAGCCGACCACATCGACACGACGCCCCGTTCGCAGCAGCATCGTCGCAATCCTGGCCAACAGACCCTCACCCGGGCGTTCGTACTTGGCCCCCACGCTCCGTCCGAACACCTGGCAGAGGTCCTCTTGGTGAATGCGCCTGATCGTTCCTGTCTCGTCAACTGCCCGATCGAAGCGCGACGTCGCGAACATTTGCCGACCCGCAAGGTTCACGACGAAGGTCTCGACGTTCGTCAACCCGCAGGCCCCGGCGAGGCGCGTGCACAGCAGTTCGTTGCCGACGAAGCCGAGGGGTAGATCCAGCGGTTCGGGCTTCACGATGTGCGACGATGGATGCCCGTTGACGGGTAGCCCCCAACCGCCGTCGGCACGCCGAACTACGAGCAGCTTGCCCTGCATTCCGGCAAGCGAGTGGCGCACCTGTGCATCAAGGCCGAGCGGACGCCGTGGAAGATCCCTCACGAGCGCCGCCAGTTGCGCGTCGTTCAGGGGTACCACCCCGCCGACCCTGGCGTCGGCCGCCGCGCCGGTGGGAGCAACGCTGATCGCTCCAGCACAATCCAAGCCGAGCGCCGACAGCAGGCTGAACAGGTGAGCGCCCTGCAGTCCCAGCACCGCGGCGAGGTGATCTCGTCGAACTTCGGGCATCAAGTTGTCGAAGAAATTGGTCACCACATCGTCTCCGATCCGGTCACCGACGAACATCGACAACGACAGCATCGGCGAGCCGACCCCCCAGGCTGCGATTGCCTCGTCGTACCATCGCACGACGCGCAGCCCTCCGGTACCCGTGGCTGCCAGCTCAAGGGAGGGGACGCCGTACAGCGACGCTGTCAGCGTCTGCATTGCTCGACGACCTGCAGCTCGAGTCCGAGCTCGCGCAGGATCAGAAAGACCAGGTCGAGCTGAGCGGTTGCGTGCCCTTGCTCGATGTGCGACAGCATCGGGGCGTGCGTTCCGAGTACGGCGGCGAGGCGCGCCTGCGTCAGCCCCTGCCGTCGACGGTGTTCGGCCAGCGCTCGTCCAAGCATCGACGCGTCGCGAATGCGGCCCGTGGCGGACGTATCGATTTCCATAGATCACAACTCTATCGATCCGGTGTACGAAATTCAGTATGCAGTGGGAAGTGGACAATATTTACGAATATCAGTATGCACCGAAGTCCGCTCTGTTGAGCTACTTCGGCGTGTCGCCGTGGCTGTCGGCTTCGTCGGGCAGGACGAGATCCCAGCGGTCGCGGCAGTCCTGGCAACGGTACGCCACCATGTCGCCTGGCTCCCACACACCGTCCTCGCGCGGATGGGTGAGCAGGAAGCAGCGGCCGCCGCAGTCGATGCAGTCGATCTCGGGTTCGGGTACCAGCACGCCACCAGTGTGCCGTCGGTAGCCTGCGCCGATGCGTGTGGTTGCGGGAGAGTTCGGTGGGCGCAAGTTGATGGCACCGGCGGGGAACACCACCCGACCGACCACCGACAAGGTTCGCGAGGCGGTGTTCAACTCGCTCGCCTCGATGGGCGTGCTCGACGGCGCGGTCGTGGCCGATCTGTACGCCGGGTCGGGAGCGATGGGCATCGAGGCGCTGTCGCGCGGTGCCGAACGCTGCGTGTTCGTCGAACGCGACCGGGCTGCGCTTGTGGCGCTGCGCGCCAACGTCGCTGCATTGCGGATCGAGGCCCGCGCCGTGATCGTCACCTCCGACGTGATGGCGTGGCTGCCGGCGATGCGCGGTACCGATGTGGCTTTCATCGACCCGCCATACGCGTTCGAGGCGTGGCCGGCGCTACTGGGCCTGATCCAGGTGGAGTACGCGCTCTGCGAGGCAAGCCGAGATGTCGCCGCACCCGATGGATGGAGCACGATCCGGGCCAAGCAGTACGGCCGTACCTGCGTAACACTGCTCGGCCGGACCGCAGCGAAGTAACGTTGTTCGTACATGACCACAGCGCTCTATCCGGGGAGTTTTGATCCGATCCACCTCGGCCATCTCGATGTCGTTGAACAATCACTCGAGTTGTTCGGTGAGGTGGTCGTTGCGGCGATGCACAACCCATCCAAGCCTGGCGGGATGTTCGATCTTGATCGCCGCCTCGCCCTGATCGAGGCCAGCGTCGCACCGCTGCGTGCTCCGGGGCGGATCGTTCGGGTCGAGGCGTTCCCCGGCCTCGCCGTCGACGCCGCCCGACGCTTCGGGGTCGACTTCATCGTCAAAGGGCTGCGCACAGGCGGCGACTTCGAAGTCGAGCAGCAGATGGCCCACACCAACTACGCGGCCGCTGGCGTGCGTACCGTGTACCTGCCGTGCAAGCCGGCATTGGTGTTCATCAGTAGCCGCTTCATCAGGGAGATCGCAAACTACGGTGGCGACGTCTCCACGATGGTGCCGGCCGCAGTGCTGCCCCATCTCCCCCAACCGAACACCCACGAATCGGACAGAGAGTCATGAGCAACGACGACCAATACGACGACGAAGACGACGAGTTCGACGCCGAGTTCGACGATTCCGATGCGTTCGTGCGCACGACCAACGGCTACGTCGGCGATGCCGAGCAGCTGTTGCGGCGGGCGATCGACGTGATTGCGACCGCACCGACGATGCCGTTGTCATCATCACCGCGCATCGACCGCGACGAGATCATCGAGTTACTCGAAGAGGCGTTGCACCGACTGCCCGACGAGATGCGCCATGCCCGGTGGATGATCAAGGAGCGCCAGGATTTCGTTACCAAGACTCGCCGCGAAGCCGAGGAACTGCTCGAGGCGGCACGAGTGCAGGCCGAGCGGATGGTGCAGCGAACCGAGGTGGTTCGCGCCGCCGAGCAGCGCGCCCGCCTGCTCAATGAGACCGCCGAGGCCGATTCCCGCCGGTTGCGTCATGAAACCGAAGACTTCCTCGATCAGCGCCTCGGCAGCTTCGAGGTGCTGCTCGACAAGCTGAACCGCACGGTGCAGTCCGGACGCGCCAAGCTGGCCATCGGGTCGCACAAGGACGAGTTCGGCGACGAGTTCGGCGAACACGACGACGACGATCCGACAAAGGGCTTCTTCGACCAAGACCGCTAGCGTTTTCTGCGTTATGGCCAACCCGCTTCGAGTGAACACCGCCGAACTGCTGCGGCGCGCCGGAACCGAGCGGGCGGTCGATGTCACGGTCACGCCGGTCGAGTTGCTCCTCGTCGATGAGCGCCTCGATCCCGACAGTGCAGTGACGATTGCGTTGCATCTGGAGTCGCTCACTGACGGGGTCGTGATCCGCGGCACGGTCGAAGCGGATTGGCATGGTCTGTGTCGCCGTTGTGCATCCCCGACCGAGGGGCATCTCGTGTGCGATGTGAACGAGCTGTACCAGGAGGTGCTTTCTGATCCCGAGGCGTTTCAGTTGGAAGGCAATCAGCTCGACCTGGCACCGATGATCCGCGAGGTGATCGTGCTCGACGCGCCTGGCTCGCCATTGTGCCGGCCCGACTGCCGCGGGCTCTGCCCACACTGCGGCATCGATCTCAATACTGGCGAATGCTCGTGCAACGTGGTCTACACCGACCCGCGCTGGGCGGCGCTGGAGCAGTTCGAGTAGTCGAGGGCGGATTCCGGCCCGACGCCGTTAACCTAACGCAGCCCATTTCGCGTAGGGAGAACCCGGTGGCTGTTCCCAAGAAGAAGAAGTCCAAGATGAAGACGCGCAGCCACAGAGCTGGCGCATGGAAGCTCGGAGCACCTGCTCGCAGCGTTTGCCCGCGCTGCGGTTCGGCCAAGTTGCCGCACACCGTGTGCGGCTCGTGCGGTTGGTACAAGGATCGCGTCGCCGTCGACGTCGGCTGACGTCGTCCCGCTTCGTTCACACATGCTCCCGATCGCCATCGACGCGATGGGAGGCGATCGCGCTCCCTCCGAGATCATCGCTGCGGCACGGGCTGCCGCCGACCAGGGCATCCCCGTGGTGCTCGTCGGCGTTGAGTCGTTGCTTGATCCTGCACAGGTTGGCGGCCTGCCCCTGATTGGGTGCAGCGAGGTCATCGGCATGGACGACGACGGTGCGCAAGGTGTCCGCCGCAAGAAGGACTCCTCGCTGGTGCGTGCCGCTGAGGCAGTCCGTGATGGCCGCGCGAGCGCAATGATCTCGGCAGGTAACACGGGCGCCACGATGGCATCGGCGCTGTTGCGGATGGGCCGTATCAAAGGCGTCAGCCGCCCGGCGATTGCTACCCCGCTGCCGATACCCGGGCACAAACCGAACATCCTTCTCGATGCCGGGGCCAACGCCGAGGTGCAACCCGAGTGGCTGGTGCAGTTCGCCCAGATGGGCTCGGTGTATGCCCGCCACCGGTTCGGTGTTGACAACCCCAAGGTCGGCCTGCTCTCCATCGGCGAGGAACCGGGCAAGGGCGACACGCTCCGTAAAGAGGCCTACGAACTGCTCGCGGTCGCACCCGGAATCGACTTCATTGGCAACGTCGAGGGCCGTGACATGCTGTTGAAGACCGCCGATGTGGTGGTCGCCGATGGGTTCACTGGCAACGTCACGTTGAAGACCCTCGAGGGTGCCGTGCGCGTGCTGATGACGGCGATCCTCGAAGCGTTCGGTTCCGAGCCGCACTACAAAGAGCACGCCGACGCGTTGATGCCGGCGCTCCTGCCGCTGTATCAAACGATGAGCCCCGACACCTACGGTGGTGCGGTGCTGCTCGGCGTCGACGGCGTCTGCATCATCAGCCACGGGTCATCGAACGCGAACGCGATGCTCAACGGAATCAAGGTGGCCAAGGAAATGGTCGATGCCGATCTCGTCGGCGAGCTCCGCGCCGCCATCTCCGCCGGGGTCTGACCCCCTGCACGGGCTACGATTCGGGCGTCAACCGTGGACGTCGGTCCACACCAGTTTCCTGGAGATGTTCGTGGCAGATTCCTCCGTACCGCTCGACCGCCTCGGCGTGTTCGAAATCGTTCGAGCCAGCCTCGCTGACATCTTGGAAATCGAAGCGTCGACCATCTCCGAAGGCCAGTCCTTCGTCGACGATCTCGAAGCCGACTCACTGGCGTTGATCGAGTTGGTCGAATCGCTCGAAGAGGAGATGGCGGAACGCTCAGTCGGGTTCCGTATCGAAGACGAGGACCTCGAAGACCTGAAGACGGTGCGCGATGCGGTCGATTACGTGTATGCACGGGTCCAAGGCGACTGACCTCGCTGCTTCGGTCGCCGGCCTCGACGACCTCAGCGAGCGAATCGGTTACCAGTTCAACGACATCGATCTGTTGCGCCGGGCGATGGCCCACCGGTCGTGGTGCTCCGAGCATCCGGGCACGTTGTCGAACGAACGGCTGGAGTTCCTGGGCGATGCCGTGCTCGGTTGGATGATTGCCGACATTGCCTACGGGGAACATCACGACCTTGCCGAAGGGAAGCTGACGGACCTACGCAAGAGCGTGGTCAACGCGTCGGCGTTGGCGGACATCGCCACGGGTATCGACCTCGGGTCGTATCTGTTGTTGGGCAGGGGCGAGCACGGTGGCGGCGGTCGGTTGAAGCCGTCGATCCTCAGCGACGCGCTGGAGGCGGTGATCGGCGCGGTGTACCTCGACGGTGGTGTGCCAGCTGCGGCGGGACTGATCGGCCGGCTGTTCGCTGAACCGCTGGCGCGGGCAGCACAACATCTCGACCGGCTGGACTTCAAGACGTTGTTGCAGGAGCTCACGGCGCGCATGTTCGACGCCGCCCCGGTCTACGTGCTCAGCGAGATCGGCCCCGATCATGCCAAGACGTTCACCGCAACCGTGATGGTCGGCGGCCGCTCGATCGGCGTTGCACAGGGACGCTCGAAGAAGATCGCCGAACAGATTGCCGCCGAAGCCGCGCACACGCTGCTGTCGGCTGAGATCTAGCCGAGAGCCGTTCCACCCGCTGTGCCAGAGCTTCCGGAGGTGGAGACCGTGCGGCGAGGACTCGATGTGCGCCTTGTCGGACGCACGATCGGCCGCGTCGAAGTCGGCCGGGAACGAACCGTGCGGCGCACGTCGCGACAGGCGGTGATCGACGGGCTCAGTGGCACGACCATCACCGGTACCAAACGGCGTGGCAAATACCTGCTCCTGGAGCTCGATTCCGGAGACGAGGTAATGATCCACCTGCGGATGAGCGGCCGGGTGCTGATCAGTTCCGTTGACGAGCCCCGTCCACCACACACCCACGTCGTTGCGCAGCTGTCCGGCGAACCGGCGGAGGAACTGCGTTTCGTTGACCCGCGCACCTTCGGCGAAGTGGTTGTTTTCGATCCGCGCCACGTGGCGGTCGAGATCCCCGACCTCGCCCGGCTCGGCGTCGACCCGATCACCGATGGCATGTCCCGAGCCCAGCTACGGGCGATCGTGCTCGGACGGGCACGGCAACTGAAAGCGCTGCTGCTCGATCAGCATGTGATCGCGGGGATTGGCAACATCTACTGCGACGAGATCCTTCACGTGTCGCGGCTGCGTCCCGACCGACGGTCCGATTCGCTCACCGGTCAGGAGATCACCCGCTTGCACTCCGAGATCCACCGGGTGCTGAACGAGGCGATCGAAGCGGGCGGCTCCACACTCGCCGACACTCAGTACGTCGACATCGACGGCAACGGCGGCCAGTTCCAACTCGCCCACCGGGTGTACGACCGGGCCGGGCAGCGGTGCCTCAGCTGCGCTCGTTCGCCGATCGTGCGTGTGGTCACGGCCGGCCGCTCTACCTGCTTCTGCCCCCGCTGCCAACGCTGACACTGCGGCCCGACCACCCTTGTGCCGGACGGCGGAGACAGCTACTGTCTGGCGCTCACGGCGAGCGGCGGAGGATCGTGATGGGAACCAGGCGGATCTGGGTGGCGTTGGCGACGGCAGTCGTCCTCGCGGGTGCCGTTCCGGCGGGCTCGTCGGCAGTTGCACCGCTTTCGGGCGCACCGTTGACCGAAGCACCGTTGACCGAAGCACCGTTGACCAAGGCGGGGCCGTCACTCGGCACAGATAGGTCTGATTGGATTTTGACGAGCACCAAGCTTCCGGGTTCTCCGTCGCAGATTGCCGGAGCGCCCCCTGGCGTCGGTCTGATCACGGGGTACACCGTCGGCGTCGGAATGACGACCTCGATCCGTACCCCCGATGGTGCCGTCCGCCTCCTCGGCACCTATCTGACCCCGCTGCTCTGGTTGGGGGGCGACAGCCCCGGGGTTCCACCGTTGCTGGTCGCCAAGCGAGACGAGAACGGCCTCGGGGACTTCAATGGTGACGGGGACCGCCTCGACGAGGTGATCTTCACATCCCGCGGATACGCCGCACCGGTGGCGCAGTTCGCCGCCAAGACCGACGTGGGCGAGTACACCTGCCATGTGCGGTTGAGCGCGGCCGTGGCCGTGGTCTGCCAGTCGGAACGCGCCAGCGGGCGGGATTTCGACGGCGACGGGTTCTTGCGCGGATCGCAGGCAATGATCGTGCACGGTGATGGTCGAATCGTGATGGGCCCGCCAGGCTACGGTGGTCGGGCCCTTCCTGATGGCTCAGTTGTCGTGGGCGCCCACCGGATCCTCGCCGATGGTTCCGTGGTTCCCCTGCCTCCGTCCGCGATGGGAGTGCAAGCGATCGTTGGCTCCACGGTGGTCGGCTACAACTTCAGCACAGGAACCAACCAGATCGTGTCGGCTGCGGGCACGGTGGTCAACTTTGATCGCTTCAGCGGCATCTATCAAATTGGTCGGGCGGTGTGGATCCAAGTACGGGACCAACCGTTGTGCAGGCTGCACGAGGATACGACCATGTCGTGCCTGGGCATCCGTAGTGCTGCGGTACCGGCGGGCGTCTCGGGTCTCATCGAACCGATCGGCGACGACGCGGCGATCATCCCCGCCGCAGTGACGCAGGTAGGAGCCGAGCCCCACGCCTACCTGGTTCCCGCCGGAGGGGCACCGATCGCCCTCGGGATCGCGGTGGCCGATGTTGTCGTTGATCTCGGCAACGGTTCCGGGCTCGTCGGGGCCACCGGG
>JAYURF010000434.1:0-3850 GCA_043756365.1 Acidimicrobiales bacterium | reverse complement strand
AGCGAGATCGTTCTCAGCCACTTCAGCCTGGCCAGATATCACCCCGTCGACGACCGGATTCGCCTGGCTGCGGCGAATGGCTTCGATGGGATCGGGATGTACATCGGTCACTACGCACAGCTAGAACGGTCGGGTGATGCGCCGGGTCGGCTGGGCGAGTTGCTCGACCAGCACGGTGTTCGGTTGCGCGAGATCGAGGTGATCTCCGGCCTGGGTGCTGATGGGCCGGGTGGCAATGGGCCGGGCGGTGGTGAGGCAGCCGAACGCGAAGCGGTGGCGTTCCGGATGGCCGATGCGTTCGGGTGCCGGTACATGCAGGTGATCGGCCCGGCCGGCGACGACATCGCCGCAGCGGGGCGGGCGTTCGGCTCGTTGTGTGACCGCGCCGCAGACCACTCACTGGTGGTCGGGCTGGAGTTCCTCCCGTTCACCGATGTGGCCGACGTGCATGATGCGCGCCGCATCGTCGAGGCCGCCGGTCGGCCCAACGGCGGGATCTGCGTCGACGTGTGGCATCACGAACGAGGTGCCCGTGACCTCGATGCGATCGCCTCGCTGCCAGGGGAACTGATCACCGGCATCCAGATCAACGACGGCACGGTGCTTGCCGAGAATCCGGATTACTACACCGATTGCCTTGCCAATCGAAGGTCGCCGGGCGATGGTGAGTTCGACCTCGCCGGATTCCTGGCTGCCGTGCGCGGCACGGGTACCACGGCCCCGCTGTCGTTCGAGGTCTGCAGCACGTGGGGATGGGCCAACTCGGACGCGCACGTCGAGCGCATCGGTACCGGCGCGAGGAATCTGCAGTCGGCAGACACAAACAACGAGGAGGGGCGAGATGCCTGACATGACAGCGCGGGTGTGCGTGGTGACGGGTGCGGCCGGAGGGATGGGCACGGCGATCACCGAGGCGCTGCTCGCTGCCGGAGGGTGCGTGGTCGCCACCGATCGAGACGCTGGCGGGCTCACCGACATGGCGAACGGCGGCGGGAGCCAGGACCGCCTGCTGACGGTGGCCGGGGACATCGCCGACGGGGCGACGATCGAACGGGCCGTTGCCGTCGCGCTCGAACGGTTCGGTCGACTCGATGCTGCGGTGAATGCCGCCGCGATCGAGACCGAGACGGTGCCGTTGCACGAGTGCACCGATGACGACTTCGACCGATTGATGAACATCAACGTGCGTTCGATGTTCCTGTGCATGAAGGCCGAAATCATCGCCATGCTGGCGAGCACGGCGGGCACGGCGAGCATCGTCAACATTGCGTCGACCAACTCGTTCAAACCGCAACCGAACCAGCCCGCCTACACCACGAGCAAGCATGCGGTGCTCGGCCTCACCCGCAGTGCGGCGATGGACTACGCCCGCCACGGCATCCGGGTCAACGCGATCTGCCCGGGCGCGATCGATACACCGATGCTGCGGGGCGCGATCGAGCGGCGCGGTCGCGACGCCGACGAGGTCGCCGGTCGACTGAGCCGGTTCGGTCGCTTCGGCACGCCGGGCGAGATCGCCGCGGCGGCGCTGTGGCTGTGCTCGGACGACTCGTCGTTCACCACAGGCCACGCGCTGGCCGTCGACGGTGGGATGCTGTCGTCATGAGCGCTTCTCTTTCTCCGCAGGAGGTGGCCGACCGGATGGCCATCATCGAGATCACCCACCGTTACTGCTGGGCCCTCGACAGCAAGAACTGGCCGTTACTCGACGACGTGTTCATCGCCGACGCAACCGCAAAACTGCGCTCGCCCTTGCTGGAGGGTCGTGATGCCATTCGCGACCGCATCTCCAGTGCGGTCGATCCGCTCGATGCGACGCAGCACACGGTCACCAACCACCTCGTCACCATCGACGGTGACCGTGCTACCAGCCGCTGCTACCTCCATTCTCAGCACGTGCGCAACGACGCTGTCGGCGGAGTGAACTACGTCATCGCCGGACGGTACGAAGACGAGTTGGTGCGCACCAATGACGGCTGGCGAATCTCGTTCCGGCGGCTGGTGCAGGTGTGGAGCGAGGGCAACGTCGAGGTGGTTCGCCCGCGCACCTGAGGCCCGCCCACTCTGGTGGGGTCAGCGTGTGGAGAGGGCGGCGGCCACGTCGTCGATGCACGACGGTGGCAGGTGCTTGGCGATCGAGACAATGGCGAGATCGGCCCCGGCTCCTTCGAATGCGGCGATGTCGGCGACCAGCGCGTCGAGGTCGCCGCTGTAGCGGACCAGGGTGCTGCAGGTGATCTCGGCCGGATCGCGATCGATTGCCGCGCATGACTGGTGCAGCACGCGCCGGGCCGTCGTAAATCCATCGGTGTCGGTTCCGCCGCCGGCGAAGTTCCAGTGATCGGCGTAGCGGGCGGCCAGCGGCAGCGTGCGCTTGGGCCCGGATCCGCCGATGCAGATCGGCAGGCGCGTCTGTAGCGGCTTGGGATTGTTCATCGCCTCGACGAGTTGGTAGTGCGTGCCGGAAAAGGTGGTCCGCTCGTTGCTGAGCAGGCTCGCCAGCACGGCGAGTGATTCCTCGAACCGGTCGAAGCGTTCTTTCATTGAGCCGAGCTCGATGCCGAACGCTTCGCACTCTTCGTCGTTCCAGCCGGCGCCGACGCCGAGCTCGAGCCGGCCGCCGGAGGTGATGTCGAGCGTGCTGGCCATGTTGGCGAGTACGCCGGGGTGGCGGTACACCATCCCGGTGACGAGTACGCCGCCACGAATTCGCGTCGTCTCGTGCAGCAACGCAGCCAGCATCATCCATCCCTCGAAGCAGTCTTCTGTCGAGTCGCCCTGCAGCGGGTAGAGGTGATCGAAGGTCCACGCCGATTCGAACAAGGTGTGTTCGTCGGCGCGCTGCCACGCCTCGAGCAACCAGGGCCAGGTGGTGCGTTGCGGTGACGTGCTGACGGCATAGCGCATGGAGGTAACACTTGCACTTGTGGACCGCGTCAGGAGTGCTCGAACTGTGGTGCGACCGTGAACGTCGGGGAGCAGGCAGCGGAGGAAGTCGGAAGCTTGCCGCAGAGGCTTCGCTTAGGACCACAGGGCGGTGACCGGTAGTGCCGTCAGGCGGTCACCGAGTGGGACGGGTCGCGTGCCGAGGTGGATCAGGACGCCGTTGATGAACCGATCGCCGAGCCGATCCCGCAATCGTGCTAGGTGGCGCACATCTCCGTCGTCCACCGATCGGGTCGCCTTCACCTCGATTCCGACGATACTGCCGTCGCGGGCTTCGAGGATCAGATCGATTTCCTGGCCCTCGCCGGACCGGTAGTGGTACAGGTCGACAATACGGTCGAATCCCGGCAGCAGCTTGATCATCTCACCGACCACGAACGTCTCGAACAGGGGGCCCGCGTACGGCGACGTCAAGGAGGTCAGCGACGCCGCAGATACGCCGACGAGACTGGCCGCCAACCCCGTATCGACCATGTGCAGCTTGGGTCGGCGCACGGCGCGGGATGTCGTGTTGGTCGACCAGCCCCGCACCGAGTGATGTATGTAGATGGTCTCCAACAGGGCCAAGTAGCTCCGCAGTGTGTCGACGTTCAGACCCGAGTCCCGAGCCAGGTCGGCGACGTTCAGTTCGCCAGCAGTTCGGGCGGCGATGAGGCGAACGAGCCGGGGTAAATCAGCCGCTTGACGGATTCGGCTCAGTTCGGTGAGATCCCGCAACACCAGAGTTCGCACATAGTCGTCGAACCACGTGGCGCGGGATCGCTCGCTCGCCAGTCGATGGACGGCGGGAAACCCGCCAAGCGCGTCCGGCGCATCACAACGGCACGGTCGGCCGCAGGGACACCGAGCCCCCGTACAGCGACCGGCCCGGCGAACAACGCCGACACGATATCGGGCGTCACTC
>JAYURF010000433.1:0-11120 GCA_043756365.1 Acidimicrobiales bacterium | reverse complement strand
GACGGCTGGGCTGTCGCCCCACTGCGCAAGCACAAGGCTGGTGGCGTCGTAGCCATCCGCTTCGCCGCGCAGCTTCCTGAGCATGTCGGTAGCGCGATGCGTGGCTCAACTTCGGCGCGGCAGCTGCGTTCAGCCTGCTGGTGCTGTTGGTCACGTCCGAAGCCGCTCTCCGAGCTGGCGTTCGGGGCTGTGCTCGCTGCGGGAGCAATCGGCGCAGCGGTTGGCGCTCTCGCTGCGGGTCGAGCATCCAGCGTCCGTGGGCGGCGAATCATCCTCACTCTCAGCGCGAGCGCTCGGGGCGTGACACTGTTCGCCATGGCGTGGGCGGACACGTTCCCGCAACTGCTCGTCGTCTGGTTTCTCCACGGGATACCGAGCGGAGCGGGAATCCCCATTGCTCGCGGATTGCAGCAACGCCTCACCCCCCAACCGGTTGCTTGGCCGCGTGAACGTGTCAGCGCGAGTACTCACCCGAGGCAGCATGGTCGCCGGGGCTTTCGCTGGCGGGATATTGGCGAGCGCGGCCAGTGTGCGGTGGTCGTTCGTCGCCGCGGGAGCGATCGAGCTCTCCGCCGGGGCCTGGATCTGGGCGATCCTGACCAGACGTGCGATGGAAGCTGCGTGATCGCCCGGGGCGAACGCGGAGCGGGAAGCCTCGGCGATGCCATACTGCGGCTGTGGCGTATGTGATCGCGCAGATTTCCGACGTGCACATCGGTGGCCCGGACCCTGGAAATGGCGAACGGTTTTCGATGGCTCTCGACGTGATCAACGCGATGACGCGTGCCCCCGATCTCGTCCTGTTGACCGGGGATCTCACACACAACGGAACGCCCGTCGAGTGGGACGAGTTTCGTGTCCGCCTGGAGGTGCTGCGCGTGCCATGGGAGGCGATCCTCGGCAACCACGACCGCGACATCGTCGAGCTTGCCGGTCATCGGTCGATGGACGCTGGCCCGTTGCGACTCGCGCTGGTCGATTCAAGCCGCGACGTTTTTAGCGGGTCCGACGCCTCGTGGCTTGATGAGGAGCTTGCCGCGCACCCTGATCGAACGACGATCATCGCAATCCACCATCCGCCGTTCGAGACCGGGATCTGGTGGATGGACTGTGTCGGGCTCGCCGGCCGGGAACTGTTCGAGGCCGTGGTTCGTCGCCACCCCCAGGTCATCAAGGTGCTGTCGGGTCACGTACACCGGCCGATTCAAACCACCTGGGGAACGTGTGCATTGTGGGTGTGCCCATCCACGGCAACGTCCATCGCCGCCGACCTCGACCCTCACCACGACCCCGCCGAGACGGCGGAGGGCCCCGCCATCAGCCTTCATGCCTACACCGGGAACGGCATCGTTTCGCACCTCGTCCCCGTCGGCGCTGCAGCAGCGCGGTCACCCATCGGGGCGGTCGCCCCCGACTTCATCAGGTGGGTTCGGGGCGTCCAGGACGAGCGCGCCAGCGAGTTTGCCTGAGTCGTCTCGAGCGGGCCGGACCTTCGCTGTGGGGACTGGCCGTCGGTGTGCTACGCCGTGGCGGTTGCTCCGCCCCAGAGTGCCGCAACTCTCGATGGCCACCACGGCGCCATCGGGGCGTTCCACGATGATGTCGACCTCGATTCCTGAGCGATCTCGGAAGTGGGCAAAGGTGATCGCTTCGTCGATCGTTGTCGCCTGCCGCAGGAGCTCGTTGAGGACGAACGATTCCAAGAAGGCACCTCCCATGGTCGATGTCGCAAAGCGCTGCGCTGACATCGACAGCGCTACGGCGGCGCGCCCAGTGTCGGTGACACGGAGCTTGGGTCGGTGCCCGGCTTTCGTCGACACGCCAACGGTCCAGCCGGGCAACTCGCTGCTCAGGTAGGGGCGCGCATGATCGTCCCACTCCTACTTGCACGATCGTCCCGGTTTCCTGCCGTGCGACTATGCCTGCGTTCAGGTCGGTCGAGAGCTTCGGGCTTGCGGCCGCGGTCACCGCGGTCACCGCATCACCGCATCACCGCATCACCGCATCGAATTGTGATCCGGTGTCGGCCCACCACGCGCGCCGCCGGTCGAACCGGGCCATCCCTCCGATCGAGTTCCACATCTCGATGAAGTTCGCGTCGCCAGCGTTCACCCGCCGTAGCGCGAACTCTCCGCCGTGAACGATCGACTCACCGAGGGCCTCGACCATCTCGGTGCGCTCGCGCGGATCGAGGCCGTACTCGTCGGCGACGAGGCGCAGACGGCGTGGCAAAGCGGCGGGTTGCCAACCGAACCGGACCCTGCTCTCGTCATCGATTGGCACGCACATCCTGGCGAAGCACGCCAGTTCGTAGACCGGCCGCCCGGGTGCAGCGAAATCGAAGTCCAACAGCCCGATCGCCTCGCCGTCGCAGAACACCACGTTCTCCATGCACACGTCGTTGTGGCAGATGACCGACCCGCCACTGGGGTCCGCCATTTCAGTGCTCCACGTATCGGTTGAGCTCGGCTGGTACACGCGAGCGGCGTCGTGGAATCGGCGGATCAGCCGGGCGATCGACGCGAGTGCCGCGTCGGTCTGCGCCCGTGTTGCTGATCATCGAACCCATGAACAACGCGTTGAACGCCGACCCCAGTGACCGATCCGATCGGCGCATCGCGGAACCGTACACGGCTGCTGACCGCGCACCGCTGGTAACTACGTCGTGTTCAGCTGACGAGCGTGTCGAGCCGTTCCTCGCCCGCGGCGACTTCGCCCCAATCCTCGAGATGGGCGTTGTAGGCGAGGTGGTCGAGCCCGATGTAAAGGTGGCAAACGGTCAGTCTCCGCTGTCGGTCCGACATCACCGCCGTAGGAAATCGCGACATGTGGCGTGGCGGGCCGCTCCGGTGTCGTTCCATCCGCCCCCGATCGAGTGGACGTGCGGGATCGGGGCTACCTGGCACCGGGACCCGTAAGGCAGTGAACGACACTCAGACGTTGGCGAAGGCGGTTTGCACCGCCGTGGCGAGGCTGTAGCTGTCGCCGCCCTGGGTGGCGTTGATCGCGATCACGAGGTCGTCGTCGGGCACCATGCGGATGAGCTGACCGAACAACCCGTTGGCCTCGAAGGTGGTCCCGCCACGCATCCACCATTGCGCGCCGTACTCGGGGTTCGTCGGCGAGGGAGATCGGCTGTACTCGGCCCATCCCTCGGGAAGGATCTGCTCCCCGCCCCAGGCCCCGTCGTTGAGGAACAGCAGCCCGAACCGGGCGAAGTCACGCGTGGTCGAATCCGCCCCGATGCCGCCGATCCAGCGCCCGCTGCCGTCGCGCAAGAAGTTGGTACTGGTGATCCCCAGCGGACCTAACAGTCGCTCCTCGATGTACGCGGTCGCAGCCTCTGGGCCGCCGAGGGTGTCGGTGATGATCCCCGCCAAAATCGCCGTCGTTCCCGTCGAGTACTCGAACTTCTCGCCCGGGTTCGCCTCGAGTGGCAGCGACGAGACGTAGTCGGAAGCAACGGCTGATTGCAGCATCAGCAGCGGGGGTTGACCAGCGGCGTACACCTCGCTCCACTCCAATCCGCTGGCCATGTGCAGCAGGTTTTCGACCGTGATCGCGTGACGCGGATCGTCCGGATCGGACCACGCCGCAACCGGTGCTGGCGCGTCCACCTCGAGCAGCCCGTCGCCGACAAGCAGACCGATGACGGCCGACGTGAAGCTCTTTGCCACCGAGAACGACTCCATCACCGTGTCGGCATCGTCGAGCGGGTGGTACCGCTCGTAGACGATCTCGCCACCGCGCACCAACACGATTGAGCGAACCCTCGACGGGCTGGCGGCCGCGCCGAACGCGACATCGACCGCGTCGTCGAGCGCGCTCTCGTCGACCCCATCTGGTAACTCGCCGGCCGCCCACTCATCGCCGGGGACCACATCCACGGGCATTGCGGCGGTCGTGTCGGGCGCTGCCGACGTGACCGGTGCGCTCGTCGTGGCCGGTGCGACCGTGGCCGGCACTGTGCTCGTGGCCGGCACTGTGGTCGGTGACAGCGAAATTGCGCCCGTGTCGACCGCTGCCTCTGCCGGATCGGCGAGGGTGGTCTCGCCACCGCTGCAACCTGCGCCGAGGAAGATCGAACCAGCAAGGAGGAGCGCCGCCCGGCGCAAACGAGAAATCACCATGCCCGAACATAGGGGCGGGCAAGTAGCAATGAGGAGTCGGCTGCACGAGGTATCGAGAGCCGCACCAAGCGCACGACCGAATCGATGCGTGGTGCTCGACCGGTGCGAGTGGAATCGAGGGCGAGTGTGGTCGGGCCGAACTGGAGGAGCACGATGTTTCCCGCGGGAAAATGGTGGCGGATCGCCTCAACCGATCAGCGGGTGGTCACGCTCGGCTGAGCTGCGACGATCACCGGTGCCGGCATTGCTGCACGGAGCCGCTGACAGGCTGCGGGCGCCAGGCGTTCGAGCGATGACCCGACGAGTACACGGCGAATCGGCGTGAGACGGGCAATATCGACGAGTTCGGTCGAGAAGTCGGGGCCGTCGACGAGCATCGTCTCCAACGCCCGCCCAGCGAGTTCAGTCCGGGCAACAGCGGTCCGGGCCGCTCCGGTTCGGGCAACCACCTGATCGAGGTAGACCCAGGCAGCAGATGCCACGTCGATATCTTCGGCGTGAGCGAAGTCGCGAAGCGCCGCCGACGTGCGGCCGCGCACCATCGTGATCAGGGCGACGTGGTCATCGGCAGGACTCAGCAAGCTGAGTGCCGACTCCCCGTCAGCCGACGTGGGGTCGAGCAGCACCAGGGTGACCGGGCCGCCGAAATCGTTGTGGTTGGTCATGGGATGTACCGTCCGTTCGTCTCGCTCGATGGCGCTGAGCCATCTCGGTTAGTGATGATTCTACGACATGTATCGTCACGACAGATGGCGCGCTGGACGTGACAGTCGACACGCCATGCCCCGCCGGTGCCAGACTTCACGGCATGCGCGACAGATGGTTCAGTGCCGAGGACTGCGACGTGGCCGATCTCATCGCGCTCGTCGAGACGACGACCGACCTGGCCGACTACCCCCATGCCACCGCCATCGAGCACAACGTGGTCGTCTACGACAGCGACGCGCTCAGACTTGTCATCGGCGATCCCGACCAATACCGGAGCGTGCAAGCGGAGCTGGCCGCCGCCATCAGCGACGGCCCGGGGGTGGTGGTGTTCCGCGCTGCATTCGCCGACACGGCGGTGGTCGACACGGCCACAGCGGTGTTCGAGCAGATGATCGCCGACCAGCACGCGAGCGGCAGCCAAGTCGGCGATCACTTTGCGACGCCGGGCAGCAACGACCGGGTGTGGAACGCGCTGGAGAAGCTGGCCCTTGTCAATCCGCACGCGTTTGCCGAGTACTACGCCAACGAGATCGTCGCCCTCGCGGCAACGGCCTGGCTCGGGCCCGGCTACCAGATCACCTCGCAGGTGAACGTGGTCAACCCAGGCGGGCAGGCCCAATCACCCCACCGCGACTATCACCTCGGCTTCATGGCCGACGACGTTGCCGAGCAATATCCACCTCACGTGCACCACCTCTCGCCTGCGCTCACACTGCAGGGTGCGGTCGCCCACTGCGACATGCCGTTGGAAAGCGGGCCCACGCTCTACCTGCCGCACTCCCACAAGTACGACCGCGGCTACCTGGCCTGGCGGCGGCCCGAGTTCATCGACTACTTCGCAGCGCATCATGTGCAGTTGCCGCTGTCGTGCGGCGACTCGGTGTTCTTCAACCCGGCCGTCTTCCACGCGGCCGGCACCAACCGCACTGCCGCAGTGCGCCGCATGGCCAATCTGTTGCAGGTGTCGTCGCCGTTCGGCCGGGCGATGGAGACGGTCGATCGCGACGCGATGGTGCTTGCGGTCTACCCCGCGCTCGTCACGATGGGCGACCGGGGCGCAACGCCGGCGCAGATCCACAGCGCGATCGCGGCGTGTGCTGAGGGGTACCCGTTTCCGACGAACCTCGATCGCGACCTGCCGATCGATGGGCTCGCCCCCGAATCGCAGGCGACCCTGGTCACCCGCGCGGTGGCCGAACGCTGGGCATCCGATGACCTGCAACTCGAACTCAAGGCTGCTTCCACCCGGCGCGCCAGCCACTGACCCGCTCAGCGTCGGCCCGACAGCCCGGGAATCGCTGCGGACGTCGGCGTACGCTCGAATCCGCCATGTCCGATCACCGCGTGCCCCTCCTCGCCTCGGCGATGGCCCTCGGTGCCGGCGCGGTGTGGAGCTTTGGGGCGATCTCGGCCCGCCTCGCCGACGGAGCCGACGCCTTCCAATACCTGATCTGGCGCTCGGTCGGCATCATCGTGGTGATCGAGGTTCTTGGCCGGTTGCAAGGCAAGCCACCGCAGGTGATCCGCGCGTACACCTCTGGCCGGTTGATGATGACCGCCAACGTGATGCTGCTGCTCGCTTCGATCGGTTTCGTCTACGCCGTAAAGACGACGAGTGCCGCCAACGCTGCGTTCTTCGCCTCGACCACCCCGGTGTTCGGCGTACTGCTCGCCCGCATCGTGTTGCACGAGCGACTCAACCGGCTGACCATCGCCTCGGTCGCGTTGGCATTCACGGGCCTGGTGATCATGGTCGCCGGCGACCTGGGTGCCGGGAGCATGGTCGGCAACATGTCCGCCCTCGCCTGCGCGGCGGGGTTCGCCGGATACGCCGTGTGCGTGCGCTCCGATCCGACGGAGGACTGGTCACCGGTACTGCCGGGCTACGCGGTGATGATGATCGCGATCTGCGCGGTGACCACGCTGGCCAACGGCAAAACGCTCGTGCCCCCAGCCGACGACGTCGCGCTGGCGCTGGTGCACGGAGCTGTGTTCATCGTGGTCGGCACGATCCTGTTCAACGTCAGCTCGCGCCAGGTGCCCGCCGGAGCGATGACCGTGCTGGCCCAGACCGAGATGGTGCTGGTGCCGCTGTGGTCGTTCATCGTTCTCGACGAGCGACCCAAGGCAACCACACTGTTCGGCGGATCGATCATCCTCCTCGCGATCATCGGCAAAGCAGTGATCGACGCACGCGGCCCGACCGTGCAGCCCCCCCAGCAACCAGCTGAAGCGCTCGAACACATCCTCTGATCCGGCTGCACGATATTCGTACTTTGTGATACGAATATCGGATGACATCGAATCTGTCGCAACTCGCCGAACGTCATCTGTGGATGCACTTCACCCCGCTCGCTGCGCCGTCCGTCAACGGCAAGCACGGACCGGAGATCCCGGTGATCGCCCGAGGCGAGGGTTGTTACGTGTACGACCAGCACGGCAAGCGCTACCTCGACGGCTTGTCGGGGCTGTTCACCGTGCAGGTCGGCCACGGCCGCACCGAACTGGCCGACGCCGCCGCCCGCCAGGCGAGCACCCTCGCCTACTTCCCCACCTGGTCGTTCGCTCACGAACCGGCCATCGAGCTCGCCTCGCGCCTGGCCGCGCTGGCCCCCGGCGATCTCAATCGCGCCTTCCTCACACCCACCGGAGGCGACGCGGTGGAGACCGCGATGAAGCTCGCCCGCCAGTACTGGAAGCTGCGCGGCCAGCCGAGCCGCACCAAGTTCATCTCCCGCTACCTCGCCTATCACGGCACCTCGATGGGTGCCCTCAGCCTCACCGGTGTTCCCTCGATCAAGACCCCGTTCGAACCGCTGGTACCGGGTGCGATCAAGGTACAAACCCCGTACCGCTACCGATGCGGCGACTGCCAGCACCTTGCCGCCTGCACGCTGCGCTGCGCCGACGACATCGAGCTGCGCATCCAGATGGAAGGTCCCGACACCATCGCCGCAGTGTTCATGGAACCCCTCCAGAACACCGGCGGCGCCTTCGCCCCGCCCGAGGGCTACTGGACGAGGGTCCGCGACATCTGCGATCGCTACGACATCTTGCTCGTCAGCGACGAGGTGATCTGCGCCTTCGGGCGCCTCGGGCACATGTTCGGCTCGCAGCGCTACGACTACCAACCCGACATGATCACCTTCGCCAAAGGGGTCACCTCCGGCTACTCGCCCCTCGGCGGAGTGATGATCAGCGACCGCATCGCCGATTCGTTCCTAAGCGACAGCACCACGTTCCTGCAGGGCCAGACGTTCGGTTCGCATCCGGTGTCGTGCGCTGTGGCCAACGCGAACCTCGACATCTTCGAGCGCGACGACCTGTGCGGACACGTGCTCGCCCACGAAGCGACGTTCCGCTCGATGCTGCAGTCGCTGGGCGACATCCCCCTCGTTGGCGAGGTGCGCGGCGAGGGCTACTTCTACGCCATCGAGCTCGTCGCCGATCAGGCGACAAAGGCGACGTTCACCGACGAGCAGGCCAACTGGCTGTTACGCGGCTACCTGTCTCCTCGCCTGTTCGAGGCCGGGTTGATCTGCCGGGCCGACGACCGCGGCGAACCGGTCATCACCCTCAGCCCGCCCCTCATCGCCGGGCCCGAGGAGTTCGAGTTCATCACCTCCACGTTGCGCACCGTGTTGAGCGACGCGTCGGTCGCATTCGCCCGACGATGACGCCCGACACCACCGACCGGGCGATCATCGAACGCCTACAGCGCGACGGGCGCATGCCTGTCACGCAGATCGCCGTCGAGATCGGGCTGAGCGAAGGCGCCGTCCGCAAACGGCTGCAACGGCTCACCGACTCGGGATTCATGCAGGTGGTCGCCGTCACGGATCCGCTGGCACTCGACAACCGGCGGGTTGCACTGATCGGGATGCGGATCAGCACGGGCACCGACGACGCCGCCGACTGGTTGAGCGGCCTGGCCGAAGTGGAGTACTTGGTGGCCACGGCCGGGCGGTACGACGTGATGTTCGAGGTGATCGTCGACAGCGACGCCCACCTCCTCGAGCTGATCTCCACCCTGCGCGAACACGCCGACGTAGTCGAGGTGGAAGCTTTCCCCTGCCTCAAGCTCTACAAACAGACCTTCGCCTGGGGCACATGAGCACAGTCCGCCAGGATCTGGGCAGGATTCCTCTCGGAAACCGAAAGTAATCCTGCCCAGATCGTGTTTCGGGTGGCGCGGGCGGGGCACCGCGCGTGCAAGGCTGGGGGGGTGGCTTGGTTGGTGAACGATGGCACGGTGTTGGCATCGGCCGAGGTGGCGTCGGGGCGCGCCGACAAGCGGCGTGGCCTGCTCGGCCGTGACAGCTTCGAGGGAGCCTTCGTCATCGAGCGGTGCAGGTGGATCCACACGATCGGAATGCGCTTCCCACTCGATGTCGCCTACCTCGACGGTGACGGCACGGTGATCAAGGTGGTGACGATGCGGCGCCATCGGGTCGGCCTCCCAATAATGCGTACGGCGATGATCGTCGAAGCTGAAGCTGGTGCGTTTGCCCGATGGGACCTGCAGGTCGGGCACACCCTCGAGCTTCGCCCATGACGGGTGCGCCATGACGGGCAAACCATGACGGGCAAGCCATGACGGGACGACTGGTGCTCGTGGCCACGCCGATCGGCAACCTCGGAGACCTTGCCCCACGAGCGATCGAGGCGCTGCGCGGCGCAGCGCTGATCTGCTGCGAGGACACCCGCCGCACCGGCAAGCTCTTGCAGCACGCGGGGGTGCGGGTGCGGATGGCCGTCACCAACGACCACACCGAACATGCCCGCGTCGCTGAAGTCCTCGACCTGTTGGCCGGCGGGCTCGATGTTGCGTTGGTCAGCGACGCCGGTACGCCGGGCATCTCCGATCCCGGTGAGCGACTGGCACGCGCCGTGATCGACGCCGGCTTCGTCGTATCGGCTGTGCCCGGACCGGCGGCGCTGGTGATGGCGCTGGTGGTCAGCGGGTTCGACACGACCCGCTTCGTGTTCGAAGGCTTCCTGCCACGATCGGGCATCGACCGAAGTCGCCGCCTCGACGACATCGCCGCCGAACGCCGCACGGTCGTGCTGTATGAAGCACCACACCGGGTTCTCCGCACGATCACCGACCTGGCGCAGCGATGTGGCCCCGACCGCCGGGTCGCCCTGGCCCGGGAGCTCACCAAGCTGCACGAGGAGGTGTGGCGCGGCACACTCATCGAGGCGGCCACCCACCTCGTCGAGCGCGAACCCCGCGGCGAGTACGTCGTGGTGATCGAAAGCGCACCCCAACCGGCCGACGCCGACGACACCGCGATCACGGCCGCGCTCATCCGCGAGATTGCTGGTGGTGCCACTCGCAAGGCAGCGGTGGCTACGGTGACGGCGAGCCTTGGCGCACCAAAGCGCCGGGTGTTCGATATCGCCACCTCCCTCCCCCGATACGAGGCGCCGAGATGACCGAGTACGCACACATCGCCAACCACGGGCCGAGCGCGGCCTTCTTCGACCTCGACCGCACCCTCATCAGCGGATCGAGCGCGTTCGTGTTCGGTGTCGCCGCATGGCGATCCGGCCTCGTCGGCAAGCGCCAGTTCACCCGCGACCTGGCATCGGCTGCGGCGTTCCGGCTGACCGGGGCGAGCGACGAAACGAGCATGGGGGTACGCGACCGCATCCTCGGTGCCGTTGAAGGTGTCCGCCACGATGAGCTCGTCGGGCTCAACACCCTCGTCGTACCGAAGCTGTTGGAGCGGGTGCGGCCCGAGGCGCGCCAGATCGTCGAGATGCACCGCCACGCCGGACGGGCCAGCTACATCGTGTCGGCGTCACCCGTCGAACTGGTCAACCCGCTCGCCCTCGCGCTCGGCATGACGGGCGGGATCGGCACCGTCAGCCAGATCGTCGATGGCGTCTACACCGGCAAGTTGGCCGGGCCGTTCTGCTACGGCGTCGGCAAGGTGGAGGCCATCTTGGAGCTCGCCCGGTGGGAAAACCTCGACCTCGCCCAGTGCTACGCGTACAGCGATTCGGCCAGCGATCTACCAATGCTCGAGCTCGTCGGGCACCCCGTTGCGGTGAACCCCGATTCGAAGCTCGAGCGCGTTGCGCAGCGCCGCGGCTGGCCGATCGTCATCTTCAGCCGCCGCACCAAGGCCGTGGTGCGGCGCAGCTCGCAGGCGGTCGGGGCCAGCACGCTGGCGGTCGGGTCGTTCTTCGCAGGGGCCAAGTACGCCACACGTCAGCGCGGCAGCAGCGCGAGCTGACGGCTGAGCGCCACGAGTGTGCCGCTGGCGTCCCACA
>JAYURF010000432.1:0-11129 GCA_043756365.1 Acidimicrobiales bacterium | reverse complement strand
ATGGTCGATGACCGGAGCTTGGCTGGTTCGTGGCCCATCCACCGTGCCAGTTTGGTGGCGAACGTGAAGCGGTCGATGGCGTCGGGCCCGGCGATGTGGAGTGGCCCTGCCACCTCTGGCCGCGCTGCCAACCGGGCGACGGCCGAGGCGAGATCGGCGGCGTGCACCGGGCAGCGGAGCTCGTCGGTGAAGAACACCATCGCGTTCTGACCGGTCGCCGCAGCAGCAACGTCGTGTTGAATCCGGGCGAGCGTGTTGGTGCCATAGATCAACGAGGTGCGCACCAGCACCGCGGCCGGATGGGCGTCGGCCACCTGCCGCTCGGCCTCTGCTTTCCAGCGCCCGTAGTCGATGACCGCATCGGTGCGGTCGGACTCGGCGTACGGACGCCGCCGCCCGGCGAACACCACGTCGGTGGATAGATGGACCAGGCGGGCCCGCACGGCCGCGGCGGCGAGCGCCACGTTCGCGCTGCCGGCCACGATCGTGGCGCGGTCGTCGCGTCGGTACGCCAGGTGCACCACCGCCTGTGGCCGCCACTCGCGGATGTCGGCGACGACCGCCGCTGCGTTGCGGATGTCGACCGATCCCGATGGTGGGGCGATGATGTCCCAGCCCCGCGGCATCGCTGCGAGCAGGTGCCGCCCGAGGAACCCGGCGCCGCCCGTGACGTACAACAGCCGCTGTCCCCGCCGAAACCTCATGTCCTCACAGTACGACGGCCAAAGCCGCGCCCGACTGCCCGGGCCCCAGCGTGTTCGTGTCCCGGATGCGCTCCTGTGGTGCATGCGGGACACGGATGGGTCGGTACTGTCGGGGGATGCGTGTGGCGAGTACGGCGGCGATCGAGCGTCATCCGCATCTCGGGCGCCCGTTGGAACCCGGTTGGGTGCGTGTCGACATGCACAGCCACACCATGTGGAGTGGCGACAGCACCACGACGCCCGACGAGATCGCTGAAGCGGTGAGCGAAACCGGGATCGACGTGTTGTGCATCACCGACCACAACGCGATCGCCGGAGCTGAACGGCTCGTCGGTGAGCTCGATTGCCGGGTGGTGGTGGGTGAGGAGCTGCGCACGCACGCGGGCGAGATCATCGGGCTGTTTCTCACCGAGCGGGTCCCTGTCGGCGTGCCGCCGGCCGAGGCGGCCAGGCTGATCCGTGATCAGGGTGGCGTGGTGTACGTGCCGCACCCGTTCGATCCGATGCGCCGCAACCTCGCTGAGCCGGCGCTCCGGGCGCTGGCGGCCGAGGGACTCGTCGATGCGATCGAGGTGATCAACGCCAAGACCTCGCTATCGAGCCTCAACCGGCGGTCCGCCGACTTCGCTGCCGAGCAGGGCCTGCTCGCCGGTGCCGGCAGCGACGCTCATGTTCCGCTCGCAATTGGTGCCGCGTACGTGGAGATGCCCGACTTCGACGATGCCGCCGACTTCCTCGCCAAGCTGCCTCAGGCGCGGATCGTCGGCCATCACTGGGATCACGCCCGCCCGTGGTCGCCCCGCGTGGTTCCCGGCACGTGAGCCCACCGGACCGCGGGTAGTGCGGGTTCGTGCGAGGCTGCTGATGTGCGCATCGAGTCCGATCGTCGCTATCGCATGGCGATGGATCCGGCGGAGTTGTGGGAGCGGATCAGTGTCATCGACGACTACCCGCAGTGGTGGCCATGGCTGCGCGAGTTCGACGGTAGGGCGCTCGCGCACGGAGACGTGTGGCGGTGCACGGTCCAACCACCGCTGCCGTACACGGTCCGTTTCCGCCTTGCCATTGGCGAGGTGATTGCCGGTCGATCCGTAAGGGCCACGCTCACCGGCGACATCGTCGGAACAGCGCGGCTCGAGATCGTGCCCGCAGCCGACGGCTGCGTCGTCCGGCTCGTGTCCAGCATTGCGCCCGACAATCGCGTGCTGCGGATCGTTGCTGCGGCTGCCCGACCCGTCGCTCGAAGCGGGCACAACTGGGTGCTCGATACCGGTGCCCGCCAGTTTGCCGCGCGCGCCCGTCGTCTACCTTCCGGCCAGTAAAGCGTCCGGCAAGCGGGCGGCGCGGTCCAGGCCAACCAGGGCATTCGGTCTGCCCGCCCGGCCGGGATCGCCCTGACCCTGCCGCCGTTTGTCGAGAAAGCCACTGTGGAGGTGTGTTTCTCGACACGCGACAGCTCCGCCTGCGGTTTCGGCCGGCGAAAGGCGCTCCCGCTCGTGACCCGGCAGGAGCGAGCGCATCGCCCAATGGTCTAGCGCAGATACTTTGAGCTTGAAACATCTGCGCGACGGTGGCACACTCGTGGGCGATGAAGGTGTTGTGTCTGGGGGGTGGGCCGGCGGGGCTGTACTTCGCGATCTCGATGAAGCTCCGCGACCCGACGCACCAGGTGACCGTGCTCGAGCGCAACCGCGCCGCCGACACCTTCGGCTGGGGCGTGGTGCTGTCGGACGACGCCCTCGCCAACATGGAGCGCAACGACCCCGACAGCACGGCCGAGATCCGCAGTCACTTTGCATACTGGGACGACATCGCCGTCATCCACGACGGGGTTCGCACCGTGTCCGGGGGCCATGGCTTCGCCGGCATCGGACGGATGCAGATGCTGCTGATCCTGCAGGACCGTGCTCGCCAACTGGGCGTCGACCTGCAGTTCGAGACGGCGTTCGGCACCGCCGACGACCACCGCAGCAGGTACGACCTCGTCGTCGGCTGCGATGGCATCAACTCGGTCGTGCGCACCGAGTACCAGCACGTGTTCCGCCCGAACGTCGACCTGCGGTTGTGCAAGTTCATCTGGCTCGGCACGCACCAGAAGTTCGACGATGCGTTCACCTTCATCTTCGAGCGGAGCGAGCACGGCTGGATGTGGATCCACGCCTACCAGTTCGATGCCGACACGGCGACGGTGATCGTCGAGTGCACGCAACAGACGTGGGACGCGTGGGGCTTCGAGCAGATGTCGAAGGAAGCGACGATCGCCACCTGCGAGCACGTCTTCGCCCGGCACCTCGGCGGCAACGCACTGATCTCGAACGCCACCCACCTGCGCGGCGCGGCGGTGTGGATGAACTTCCCGCGGGTGATCTGCGAGCAGTGGTACCACCAGAACGTCGTGCTGATGGGCGACGCCGCTGCCACCGGGCACTTCTCGATCGGCTCCGGAACCCGGCTCGCGTTCGACAGTGCGATTGCGCTCGCCGAACTGCTGCACAGCGAGCCGACGATGGAAGCCGCGTTCCAGCGCTACCAGGACGAGCGACGGGTCGAAGTGCTGCGCCTGCAGTCGGCGGCACGCAACAGCCTCGAATGGTTCGAGGAGGTCGAGCGCTACCTCGACCTGCACCCGGTGCAGTTCGCCTACTCGCTGCTCACCCGGTCGCAGCGGATCTCGCACGAGAACCTGCGGCTGCGCGACCCCGAGTGGCTGCGCTCGGCCGAGGACTGGTTCCAGGCGCAGGCCGGAGGAACAGCGGGCCGGGCGCCGATGTTCGCCCCGTTCCGGCTGCGCGAACTGCAGCTGACCAACCGCGTCGTCGTCTCGCCGATGGCGCAGTACCGGGCGATCGACGGCTGCCCGACCGACTGGCACTTCGTGCACTACGCCGAGCGCGCCAAGGGCGGCGCCGGGCTGGTGTACACCGAGATGACCTGCGTGTCGCCGGAGGGCCGGATCACCCCGGGGTGCACCGGCTTGTACTCCCCTGATCACGAGATCGCCTGGACCCGCCTCACCGAGTTCGTGCACCGCGAGACCGCGGCCAAGATCTGCTGCCAGATCGGTCACTCGGGGCGTAAGGGCTCGACCCAGCTCGGCTGGGACGAGATCGACGCGCCACTGCACGACGGCAACTGGCCGGTGATGTCGGCATCGGCCATCGCCTGGTCGCCGAGCAACCAGGTGCCCCACGCGATGGACCGCGACGGCATGGACGCGGTGACCGCGCAGTTCGTCGCCGCCACCGAGATGGCGCTGCGCAGCGGGTTCGACATGATCGAGCTCCATGCCGCCCACGGCTACCTGATCTCGTCGTTCATCTCGCCGCTGTCAAACCAGCGCGACGACGAGTACGGCGGCAGCCTGCAGGCCCGCCTGCGTTACCCGCTCGAGGTGTTCGGTGCGATGCGGGCCGTGTGGCCCGGCGACCGACCGATGTCGGTGCGCATCTCCGCCAACGACTGGGTTGGCGACGACGGGGTCACGCCGGACGAGGCCGTCGAGATCGCCCGGCAGTTCTCGGCAGCCGGCGCCGACATCATCGACGTCTCGGCCGGCCAGACGTCGGTCGATGCGCAACCCGTCTACGGGCGGATGTTCCAGACGCCGTTCTCCGACCGGATCCGCAACGAGGCCGGCATCGCCACGATGGCGGTCGGCAACATCTACGAGCCGGACCACGTCAACTCGATCCTGATGGCCGGTCGCGCCGACCTGGTCTGCCTCGCCCGGCCGCACCTCGCCGATCCGTACTGGACCCTGCGCGCCGGGCTGACCCTCGAGGATCCGCACGTGGCGTGGCCGGATCCGTACCTGCCCGGCCGCGACCAGGCGATCCGCCTCGCGCAACGGGCTGGCGAAGCGGTGCGCGCATGAAATTGAACGAGCGTCGCGTGCTGATCACCGGCGGCGGCACGGGCCTCGGGGCCGATCTGGCGAACGCGTTCGCCGCTGCCGGCGCCACGGTGGTCGTCGCCGGTCGGAGGCGGGCACCACTCGACGCAGTCGCCGAATGTCACCCGGCCATCTCGGCTGTCGTCGGAGACGTGACCGACGAGGCCGACGTAGTGCGCATGTTCGCCGAGGCCGGCCGGGTCGACGTGGTCATCGCCAACGCCGGCGCGGCTGAGAGCGCTCCGCTGGCACGGACCACCACCGAGATGTGGCAGCGGATGATCGACGTGAACATGACCGGCGCGTTCCTCATGCTGCGCGAGGGCCTGCGGCAGATGGACGGCTGCGACTGGGGGCGGCTGATCACGATTGCCTCCACCGCCGGGCTGAAGGGCTACCCCTACGTGGCCGCGTACACCGCGGCCAAGCACGGCACCGTCGGCCTCACCCGAGCGACGGCGCAGGAGGTCGCCGGGACCGGCATCACCGCCAACGCGCTGTGCCCGGGCTACCTCGCCACCGAGATGACCGAGCGGACCATCGCCAACATCATCGCCACCACCGGCCGCGACCGCGAGGCGGCGCTGCGGGCACTGACTCGCGCCAACCCGCAGGGCCGGTTGATCCAGCCGGCCGAGGTGAGCGCGGCCGCGCTGTGGCTGTGCGGCCCCGGATCCGACGCGATCAACGGCCAGGCAATCGCCATCGACGGAGGCGAGCTGTGACCGACGCGCTGTCGAAGCGTCGGCTGCGGCTGTGGATCAGGCTGCTGCGCGTGACCAGGCTGACCGAGTCACAGCTGCGCGAGTTCCTGCGGGTGGAGCACGGCTCCACGCTGCCCCGGTTCGACGTGCTGGCGGCACTGCACCGGTCGGACGACGCGTTGACGATGACCGAACTGTCACGCCTGTTGCTCGTCTCCAACGGCAACACCACCACCGTGGTAGCCCGGCTCGAGACCGACGGCCTCGTGGCTCGCACGACGTCCACCGTCGACCGCCGCGTGGTGCACGTGGCGCTCACGTCCGCCGGTCGATCGCACTTCGAGCAACTGGCCGCCGAGCACGAGGCACAGGTCGATCTGCTCTTTTCGTCCATGACGGGCACCGACCTCGGTGCGCTCGACGACCTCCTGCAACGGATGATCCCCCGAAAGGTGACCGCACATGACGCTGATGGCTGAGCTCAAGCCGCAACACTTCCTCTGGAACGTCGACGATGGCATCGGCACGGTGCGGTTGAACCGACCGGAGCGCAAGAACCCGCTCACTTTCGAGAGCTACGCCGAGCTGCGCGACACCTTCCGTGCGCTGCCCGACGCCGACGACGTGCACGTGATCGTGTTCGCATCGAACGGTGGCAACTTCTGCTCGGGCGGCGACGTGCACGAGATCATCGGCCCGCTCGTCGGCATGGACATGAAGCGCCTGCTGTCGTTCACCCGTATGACGGGCGATCTGGTCAAGGCGATGATCGGCTGCGGCAAGCCGATTATCTCGGCGATCGACGGCGTGTGCGTTGGCGCGGGCGCGATCATCGCCATGGCCTCGGATCTGCGGCTGGCCACTGCCGAGTCGACGACGGCGTTCCTATTCACCCGCGTCGGCCTGGCCGGGTGCGACATGGGCGCGTGTGCGATCCTGCCGCGGATCATCGGCCAGGGCCGAGCCGCCGAACTGTTGTACACCGGCCGTTCGATGACCGCTGCCGAAGGCGAACGCTGGGGGTTCTTCAACTCGTTGCACCCGGCAGCCGAGCTCGAGGAACGGGCCCTGGCACTGGCGCGGCGGCTAGCCGACGGGCCGACGTTCGCCCATGGCATCACCAAGACGCAGCTGAACCACGAGTGGAGCATGGGCCTGGACCAGGCGATCGAGGCCGAGGCGCAGGCGCAGGCGATCTGCATGCAGACCGCCGACTTCGAACGGGCCTATCGGGCGTTCGTCGCCCGCGAGAAGCCAGTGTTCGAGGGCAACTGATGAGCGCGCACGAGTTCCTCAACCCGCCGTCGTGGAAGCCGGCGCGCGGCTACTCGAACGGGGTCGCCGCGTCGGGCCGCACGCTGTACCTCGGCGGCATGATCGGCTGGAACGGCCAGCAGGAGTTCGACAGCGACGACTTCATCGACCAGGTCGCGCAAACGCTGCGCAACATCGTCGAGGTGCTTGCCGTCGGCGGTGCTCGACCCGAGCACCTGGTCCGCCTCACCTGGTACGTCACCGACCGCGACGAGTACGTCGCCCGCCAGAACGAGCTGGGCGCCGTCTATCGCCAGATCATCGGCAAGTACTTCCCGGCGATGGCCCTGGTGCAGGTGGTCAACCTGGTGGAACGACGCGCCAAGGTCGAGATCGAGGCCACCGCCGTCGTTCCCGACTCGGCGGCTGACGCAGTGCCGGGCGCGGGATCGGGCGCGGTGCCGGGATGATGCTCGGGCCGACGGCGCACGTCGACACGTTCGCCCGCGACCACCTGCCGCCGGCCGACCAGTGGCCCGACCTGCTGCTCGACGGCTTCGACTACCCCGAGCACCTGAACGCTGCGGTCGAGCTCACCGATCGCCTGGTCGAGCAGGGCTTCGGCGACAACACCGCGCTGATCGGAAACGGCCGACGGCGCACCTACAAAGAGCTCGCCGACTGGACCAACCGCCTGGCACACGTGCTCACCGAGGACCACGGGGTGCTGCCCGGCAACCGCGTGCTGATCCGTTCGGCCAACAACCCGGCCATGGTGGCGTGCTGGCTGGCTGCCACCAAGGCCGGAGCGGTGGTGGTCAACACCATGCCCATGCTGCGCTCCGGCGAACTCGGCCAGATCGTCGACAAGGCCGAGATCACCTTGGCGTTGTGCGATACCCGGCTGATGGACGAGCTGGTTGCGTGCGCCAAGGACAGCCGGTTCCTCGCCATGGTGATCGGGTTCGACGGGACCGCCAACCACGATGCCGAGCTCGACCGGGCCGCGCTGAACAAGTCGGTGCGCTACGACGCGGTCCAGACCAGCCGCGACGACGTGGCGCTGCTCGGGTTCACCTCGGGCACCACCGGCGAACCCAAGGCCACCATGCACTTCCACCGCGACCTGCTGATCATCGCCGACGGGTACGCAGCCGAGGTGTTGGGCGTCACCCCCGACGACGTGTTCGTCGGCTCGCCGCCGCTCGCGTTCACGTTCGGGCTCGGCGGGCTGGCCGTGTTCCCGCTGCGCTTCGGCGCGGCGGCCACTCTGCTCGAGAACGCCTCGCCGCCGAACATGGTCGAGATCATCCAGACGTACAAGGCAACGGTCTGCTTCACCGCGCCGACCGCGTATCGGGCGATGCTCGCCGCGATGGACGACGGAGCCGACCTCTCGTCGCTGCGCGCCGCGGTGTCGGCGGGCGAACCGCTGCCGGCGCCCGTGTACGAGGCGTGGATGGCCAAGACCGGCAAGCCGATGCTCGACGGCATCGGCGCCACCGAGATGCTGCACATCTTCATCTCCAACCGGTTCGGCGACTCGCGCCCGGCGTGCACCGGCACCCCGGTGCGCGGCTACCAGGCCAAGGTGGTCGACGACGACATGGTCGAAGTGCCGCGCAACACCGTCGGACGACTGGCAGTGCGTGGGCCATCGGGCTGCAGGTACCTGGCCGACGATCGGCAGCGGGCCTATGTGCGCGACGGCTGGAACCTGACCGGCGACTCGTTCCGCGAGGACGACGACGGCTACTTCTCGTTCGTCGCCAGGTCCGACGACATGATCGTCTCGTCCGGCTACAACGTCGCCGGGCCCGAGGTCGAAGCGACACTCCTGGCCCATCCCGACGTGGCCGAGTGCGCGGTGATCGGCGTCCCCGACGAGGCCCGCGGCCAGATCGTGCAAGCCCACGTGGTGCTCGTCGCCGGCGTCGAGGCGTCGGCCGACACCGTCGCCCGGTTGCAGGATCACGTGAAGGCGGCCATCGCGCCGTACAAGTACCCGCGCTCGATCGTGTTCACCGCGGTGTTGCCGAAGACCCAGACCGGCAAGATCCAACGCTTCCGGTTGCGCCATCCAGACTGAGTCGAGGCCAACGCACCGACTCGGGAACCCGAGGGTTTCAGGCCAACCGGGGGTTTCGAGCCACCCGAGGGTTTCGGGCCACCCCGGGGAGGCTCAACACTCGGGTCAGCCCGAGCCACTCGGGCCGGACGCACCTACTCCCAAACTCGCCCTCGACGGTGAGCAGCCGGGCGACTCAGAGCTGATCGACGATCTGTTGGCGGCGATGCGCGATCAGCACGTGGACTTCACGTCGTGCTTCCGGGCGCTGTCGTCCACGGTGCGCGGCGACTGACCGCGGCGAGCGACGACGGTGATCTCCAGCCCCTCCAACGACTGCTCGACGTGATCACGAGGCCGTTCGACGAACGGCGCGGCTTCGAGTCGTTCGCCGCGCCGGCGCCGCCGAGCCTGTCCGGGTACCAGACGTTCTGCGGCACCTGCACGATCCAGGTCGAAACCGCGCCGAGGCAGCACCTACGATCGGTCACGTGGGATCACTGGCCGAGCTGCAGACGGACGAGGTCATCGGCCGGGTCCTCGGCGGTGGGTGCGCCGGGCACGCCGACGTGCGCGAGCACCTGGCGGCCGCGCACGACGCGGCATGGGAGGCGACCTCGCCGCAGCTGCTCGAGCTGTGCCGGCTGCGCATCGCCTCGTTGCTCGGCTGCGCGGTCGAGTCCGAGTCTCGAACTCCGGCGGCCGAGGTCGACGCCGACCTCGCCGCCCGCATCGCCTCGTGGCCGACCGATCTGCGTTTCGATGAAACCGACCGGGCGTGCTTGGCATTCACCGAGCACTACGTGATGGACGTCGCCACGATCGACGACGACACCGTCGCTGCGGTTCGGGTTCACCTCGGCGACGCCGGCACCTCGAACTTCGTGAGCGCGCTGCTGGTCGTCGAGCAGCGCATCCGACTGCGGCTGGTGTGGGACCGACTGCTGGGAGACGACTGACGCCATGGACCGTTCGCGCCGAATCGCCGCCGGAACCGCGACGGACCCCTCGCTCAGGCGCGCGCTCGGCGGCTTCGCTGCAGCGACGGTGCGGTTGGCGACGATCGATCCGGTGACCACAGAGATCGTGCGGATGCGCTGCGCGCAGCACCACGACTGCGGCACTTGACTGTCGGTGCGCCTGGCAGTTGCCAGGGATGCGGGGTTGGACGAAGACACGATCGGCGACGTGCTGGCCGCGCGAACCGATCAGCTGCCGTCGCATCTGCGTGCGGCGCTCGCGCTGGCCGACACGATGATGACGCAGCCGTCATCACTGTCGGACGCCGCGGTCGACGAGCTCCGCGTGCACTTCACCGGCGATCAGCTCGTCGAGCTCACCCTCGACATCATGAAGTGGAACGGCCAGAAGGTGCTCGTGGCCCTCGGCAGTGACGTGTGGCTCCAGCCCGGCGAGCTGACCGACCTGGCGTTCGACGAGCACGGCAACTGGGTCCGCTAGCGAGCTCACGTCGAGCCGCAATACGCCGTGCTTCGAACGATGTACGTCGCTCAGCGCGCCCGCCGAGGAGGCGCAGCCATGATGCTGACTGAGTACTTCCTCGATTGGGCGCGCGGACGCGGCTGCGCAGAGGCTCACGCTCCTGCTCCACGCCCGGCCGCAGTTTCACACTCCACATTCTCACTGTCGGGTGGCGATGACATGGGCGACGATCACTGCGAGGCCGTCGCGGGCCGCGCTGGCCGTCGCCGGTGCGGCTCGTTCGTCGACGGCTACGGCGACTGATGTGGCGCCGGTGGCAACGACCACGCCACCGGCGGCAACCACCACCCCCGCGGCGACCACGTCGACCCGATCGCCGATGCCAACTACGAGCGTGGCGTCATCGGCGGGTATGGCCACGACCCGTGACCCGGCAGGGGCGAGCGCGCCGGCACTGTCGCCGACATCATCGTTGGTCACCACTTCGCGGCGTTGCAGCGGCCGCAGCGCAACGCTGCCGGCCGGATCGATCGTTGCCGCGCCGTCGGGGAGCGCGGCGCGTGGAAGCTGGCGGGGCTCGGCAAGCACGGCCTCGCCTGGCGCGAGCGCAGTTGTCGCGACCCATACCGTGACCGGGTCGCTCCACGATCGGCGGGCCCGTTCGAGGCGTTGTTGCTCGCCGAGGGCGATCGCCATCAGCACAGCCGAGATCGAGATCACGATCAGCCAGTAGAGCCGCCGATGGCGAGCGAGGAATGAACGGCACCGGGCAAAGAACATCGGACCTCCCACCAGGATCGACGAACGATCCATACCGATTGCGACGAGCACGGTGTGACGCACACACAGTTGCTGTGAGGCCGAACGAGGCGGCGATCAGGCCGGTGGGGCCGATAGCGCAGGAGCCAGCCGACCGGCTCCCGACTTGGCTGACGTTACCGTCAGCCCGACGACTTCGAGCCCGACGACTTCGAGCCCGACGACGCAGTAGCGGTGCTGGTGCTCGATGTGGAAGCCGGGGTCGCCACCGGGGCCTTCGATGCCCCCGAGTCGCTCTTCGATCC
>JAYURF010000431.1:0-3874 GCA_043756365.1 Acidimicrobiales bacterium | reverse complement strand
AGCGACGATCGTCGCGCACGTATTCGAGCGAGAAGATCTGCACCAGCGTGGAGATGAACGTGACCAGTACGAGCGCCATCACCGCCAGGCCGTCGATGTGTTGGCCGAGGCCGAACTGGGTGCCACCGCTTTGCCACCACACCCAACTGCGGATGACCGGCTCGACTTCGTGGCTCACGTTGGCCAGCTGGATCCACTGGTAGGTGGCCCCGGCAGCGAGCACCAGCGAGGCCATCATCGACGCGATCCCGACCTCGCTGCCCTTCATCGGCAGCTTCTTGCCGAACAGCAGGATGATCGCGAAGCCGATCGCCGGGATGACCGGGATCAGGAAGGCGTGTTCAAGGAACCAGCCGGCGGCAGCGGCAGCGTGTTCGCCGCTGACAGCTTCCTCGACGTGTTCCTCGCCGCCGTCTTCGGTGGTCAAGAACCGACCGGCGATGGCATTCGCGGCAAGCAGTTGGGCGGCGAACATCGGTCAGCCCTTCATCTCGGAGAGCTCGTCGAGGGAGATGCTCTTGCGGTTGCGATACACGAGCAGCACCATGGCCAAGCCAACGCCGACCTCGGCCGCAGCAACCGCGATGATGTACAGCGCGAACGTGTTGCCATCGATGTTGCCGTGCAACTGGCTGAACGCGAGCAGGTTGAGGTTGACCGAGTTGAGGATCAGCTCCACGCTCATCAACACCATGACGGCGTTCTTGCGGGCGATCACGCCATACACGCCGATACAGAACAGCACCGCGCCCAGGAGCAAGAAGTTGTTGATCAACATGGCCGGTCAGTCCTTCCGAGCCAGCACGATGGCGCCGATCACGGCGGCGAGGAGCACGAACGACAGCGCCCAGAACGGCAGCAGGTACGGCCCGAAGATGTCGTCGCTGAGGGCAGCAATGCGCACCTGGCCGGCGTCGTGTGGCAAGCGGGTGTCTTCGAATCCGTCGATCAGCACGTACGACATCACGCCCAGCAGCAACAACGCCACCGGGATGCCGAGCTTGTAGCCGGGGTTGTTCAGGTCGCCGTCTGCACCGAGCTTGGCGCGGGTGAGCATCACCCCGAACAGGAACAGCACCATCACCGCGCCGACGTAGACGAGCACCTGGGTGACGGCGACGAACTCGGCAGCCAACAGCAGGTACTGGGCGGCTGCACCGGCAAGGACCACCACCAGTGATAGCGCTGCGTGGACGACGTTCGAGCTGGTCACCACCTTGATGGCGCCGACGATCATCATCGCCGCGATGATCCCGAAACCGATGTTCTGCGCCACCTGGATGTCGGCGGCGAGCAGGGCAGGTGTGTTCATTTCTTCTTCTTCTCCGCGCCCACTTCAAGCTCGGGCGCTTCGGGGACGGTCTCCATCCACTCGCCGAGCTTGGTCTTGTCGTGCAACAGATCGGAGATGTGCGGCTCGCTGTACTCGTACTCGGGGCTCCAGAACAGCGCATCGAACGGGCACACCTCGACGCAGATGCCGCAGTACATGCACAACGCGTAGTCGATGTCGAACCGGTCGAGTTTGTTGACCTTGCGCGGAGCACCACCGGCACGGCGGGGCGGGGCAAGCTCCTTGTGGCCTTCGATGTAGATGCACCAATCGGGGCAGCTACGGGCGCAGAGCATGCACGACGTGCAGTTGTCCTCACGCAACGCGATCACGCCGCGAGCACGGATCGGCGGTGCCTCCTTTTCGTGCGGGTACTGAACGGTCGCCGCACCACCACCGAACTTTCGCGGCTTGACGGTCTGCACGAAGGTGTTCAGCGTGACGCCGAGCCCTTTGAGGTAACCGTTGGAGAAGTCCTTGACGAGACCCATCAGAACACGACCTTCAAGACAGCGGTGAACATGATGTTGACGAGCGACACGGGAATCAGCACCTTCCAGGCGAAACGCTGCAACTGGTCTTCACGAAGCCGCGGATAGCTGAAGCGCACCCACATGATGATGAATGACAGCACCAGCATCTTGGTGATCATGATCAGCGGGCCGACCACGTTCATCCAATCATCGATGTCGTCGAGTGTGTCCCATCCGAACCAGGCGAACGGGATGCCCCAGCCCCCGAGGAACAACACACTGGCGATCAGGGTGAACACCCCGACGGTGGCGAACTCGGCGATGAAGAAGATGAGGAAGCGAAGCCCGGAGTACTCGGTCATGTACCCCGACACCAGTTCGCTCTCGGCGATCGGCATATCGAACGGGGCCTGGGTCAGCTCGGCCTGCACGGCGATCATGAAGATGATGAACCCGGTGAACTGGGTGAGGATGTATGGGTTGCCGAGACCGTCCCAGCCGAATATCGACCCGCCGTTCTGGCGGGCGACGATGCCCTGCAGGTTCATCGTGCCGGCCTGAATGACGACTCCGACGACGGCGAGCACCATCGGCAGTTCGTAGGCGATCAGCTGACCGGCGGCGCGCAGACCACCGAGAAGCGAATACTTGTTGGCGCTGCTCCACCCGGCGATGAGGATGCCGAGCACGCTGACCGAGCTGACCGCAAGGGCATAGAAAATGCCGGCTTCGAAATCGGTGAAGTAGGCATCCGGGCCGAACGGCACCACAGCCACCAACAAGAACGTGCTGACGAGCACGATCAGTGGGGCGATCTTGAAGATGCGGATATCGGCCTTTTCTGGCTGGATGTCTTCTTTCTGCAGCCACTTGCCGACCTCGGCGATGAGCTGCATCGACCCGTAGGGGCCGGCGTCCATCGGGCCGAGGCGGCTCTGCATGAAGCTCATCATCTTGAACAGGAACAAGTACACGATCGTGCCCGCCGGGAGCAGCACCGCGACGGTGCCACCGAGCACACGCAGCAACGATTGTGCCCAGTAGGGAAGATCGACGGCGAGGATCACTTGTCGATGTCCCCGAGGATGAAGTAGAGCGAGGCGAGAATGGTGATCACGTCGGGCACGTACACACCGCGCAGCACCCACGGCACGACCGAGATGTTGTTGAAGCTAGCGGTACGGATCTTGACCCGGAACGGGCCGAGATCGCCCGTGCTGATGACGTAGTAGCCCATCTCGCCGAGCGGGTTCTCGGTGCTGACGTACGCCTCACCCGCTGGCACCTTGATGATGCGCGGCACCTTGGCCATCACCGGGCCGGCCGGTATGCCGTCGAGCAGTTGGTCGACGATCTTGGTGGCCTCGCGGGTTTCCTGCAACCGCAGCCAGCACCTGGCGAAACTGTCGCCATCGGGGTGCGTCCACACCTTGAAATCGACCTGGTCGTAGGCCAGCGCGATCTTCTGGTCGCGGCGCAGATCCCAGTCGACGCCACTGGCACGCAGGTTCGCCCCGGTGAGCCCGTACTGCTGGGCGACCGCAGCGGGGATCACGCCGATCCCGCGGGTGCGGGTCTGAAAGATGGCGTTGCCGAACAGCAGGTCTTCCATCTCGTCGCAGAAGTTGCGCAACTTCTTCATCACCTGACGGGTCTCGTCGATCCAGCCTTTCGGAAGGTCTTCCTTGACGCCGCCAATGCGGTCGAAGTTCGGGTGGAACCGTCCACCGGTCGCGCTCTCGATCAGGTTGAGCACGTACTCACGATCGCGGAACGCCATGAACACCGGGGTGATCGCCCCGAGCTGCACGCCGAGATCGCCGAGGAACAACGACACGTTGGCGATGCGGCTGAGCTCGAACAAGATGGTCCGAATCCACTGGGCCCGCGGGGGCGCCTCGACATCCATCAGCTTTTCGGCGGCCAGGATGAACGGCACCTCGTTGGCGAAGCTGCCCAGCCAGTCGATGCGGTTGACGAGCGTGGTGACCTGCGGAAATGTGCGGACCTCGGTGAGCTTTTCGTAGCCACGGTGCATGTAGCCGGCGGACGGGTCGGCCCACACAAC
>JAYURF010000430.1:0-11152 GCA_043756365.1 Acidimicrobiales bacterium | reverse complement strand
TACGTGCCCGCGCAGGTCGACCGAATCGTCGGATGGACGAAGATCTTCCAGCCCATGCTCGGCCACGCGGTCGAACAGAGACGCGGCTGCCACGTCGCCGGTGAGCTCGCGCTCGGTCAGGCCCCACTGCGCGACGCGCACCACGCGACCGGTGGCCGACCACGATTCGGCGATCATCTCGGATCGAACTGAACCAGTCAGCAGGAACCGACCAGCACCATCGTGATCGCCGACGGCCCGCTTCACTGCGCCGAGCACCTCGGGAACGGCCTGCCACTCATCGAGCAAGATCGGCGGGCTCAAGCTAGCCAGCACGCCATCGGGATCGGCCCGGAATGGTGCGGCCTCAAGCTCACGAGAGGTTGAGTATCGATTTCAGGGAAATGGGAGTGTCGTTTTCACGTCGCATCGGCGGGTGGGAGCGTGGATGCGCCACCCAGTGCCGAACGACGTTGTGGCCAGCGTGACCTTGCGGCCCACACCAAGGGTGCGCGGCCGGCGCTGGTGGGCTTGCTAACGTTCCGATTACGCGTGCTTGTAATGCTTGCGGCCCGGCTCGGGCCGTGGTTCGCGGCATTCCGCGATCACGCTTGGCGTTGTCGATCGCGCCCGGTAGCATCGTTCCTCGGCCCTGTCGAGCATGCGCGTGCGCGGCGTGACGGGAGCCCAGTTCTAGCCGCCGCAATACCGCCATGCAAGGAGTTTCCCCTGGCCAAGCAGAAAGATGACGCCATCGTGCTGGAAGGCACGATCCTCGAGTCGCTCCCGAACGCAATGTTCCGGGTCGAACTCGAAAACAGCCACAAGGTGCTGGCGCACATCTCGGGCAAGATGCGGATGCACTACATCCGGATCCTGCCTGGCGACAAGGTCCAAGTCGAGCTCACCCCGTACGACCTCACCCGGGGCCGTATCACGTACCGCTACAAGTAGTCGCGACATGTAGAACGACAGTCGTCGTCCTGCGCCCCGTCTGAACCACGTGTTCTGCAACACCTGAAGAAAGCAACGGTCAACATGAAGGTCCGTCCGAGCGTGAAGAAAATTTGCGAGAAGTGCAAGGTCATCCGCCGACACGGATGCGTCCGAGTGATCTGCGAAAACCCGCGTCACAAGCAGCGGCAAGGCTGAGGAAGAAGCTATGGCACGAATTTCCGGCGTCGACATCCCCCGCGAGAAGCGGTTGGAGATCGCCCTCACCTACATCTTCGGCATCGGCAAGCCGACTGCCCAGAAGATCTGCGCCGACACTGAGCTCGACCCCAACCAGCGGGTTCGCAACCTCACCGAAGACGAGGTCAACAAGATCCGCGCCTGGGTGGAAGCCAACCTCACTGTCGAAGGTGACCTGCGTCGCGAAGTTGCCCAAGACATCAAGCGCAAGATCGAGATCGGTTGCCTGCAAGGCATCCGCCATCGCAAGGGCCTGCCCGTTCGTGGCCAGCGCACCCACACCAACGCCCGTACCCGCAAAGGCCCGAAGCGGACCGTTGCTAACAAGAAGAAGGCAGTGAGGAAGTAGCGATGGCAAAGCCGAAGCCAGGTGGGCGTCGCCCCCGCAAACGTGAACGCAAGAACGTCACCAACGGAATTGTTCACATCAAGAGCTCGTTCAACAACACCATCGTGTCGATCACTGACATGCAGGGCAACGTCATCTCGTGGGCCTCGTCTGGTGGGGTCGGTTTCAAGGGTTCACGCAAGAGCACCCCGTTCGCCGCGCAGATGGCAGCCGAAAAGGCCGCCCGCGCCGCAATGGAGCACGGTCTCAAGCGCGTCGAAGTCCAGGTGAAGGGACCCGGTTCGGGTCGCGACACCGCAGTGCGCAGCATCCAGAACACGGGCATCGAGGTCTCCTCGATCAAAGATGTCACCCCCGTTCCACACAATGGTTGCCGCCAGCCCAAGCGGCGGAGGACCTGATCGATCATGGCTCGTTACACCGGCCCCAAGGTGCGCATCTCGCGGCGCCTCGGCACCAACATCTTCGAAAACGAAAAGGGCCGCAAGGCGCTTGAGCGTCGTCCATTCCCTCCGGGACAGCACGGCCGCACCCGCCGTCGCAATGCAGGCAGCGAGTACCTCGCCCAGCTGCAGGAAAAGCAGAAGGCCAAGTACATCTATGGTGTGCTCGAGCGCCAGTTCCACCGCACCTACCTCGAGGCGAACCGGCTGCAGGGCCCCACGGGCGAGAACCTGTTGCGGTTACTCGAACAGCGTCTCGACAACATCACGTTCCGTGCCGGCTGGGCCAGTACCCGCCCGCAGGCCCGCCAGTTCGTCAGCCACGGCCTCATCCAGGTGAACGGCAAGCGCGTCAACATCGCGTCGTACCGTGTCCGTAAGGGCGACGTCATCTCCCTCGCGCCGAAGGCGCACGCGATGATCATCATTCAGCACAACATCGACACCCTCGACCGCCGCCTTGTCGGCTGGCTCGAGAGCGGTGAAGGCGGCAAGCAGGTCACCGTGCGTGAACTGCCCGAGCGCGAGCACATCGACGTGCCCGTGCGCGAGTCGCTCATCGTCGAGTTGTACTCGAAGTAGTTCAAACTTTCCCAGATTTTTTCGGCCTCCGAGACCGGCCCCCGAGACCCGAACCCACGAGAGAAGAAGGCGTCAACACATGCTCGTCATCCAGCGCCCCACCGTCGATTCCATCGGCGACGAGGAGAACAACCGGCAACGGTTTGCGGTCGGCCCGCTCGAGCCGGGGTTTGGCCACACCATCGGCAACTCACTGCGCCGCGTGCTGCTGTCGAGCATTCCCGGTGCGGCCATCACTGCGGTCCGCTTCGACGACGCACTGCACGAGTTCGACACGATCGCCGGTATCACCGAAGATGTCACCGACATCATCTTGAACATGAAGGACGTGGTGCTCACCAGCACCTCCGACGATGACATCATCGTGCGCCTTGATGTTCGTGGCCCGGCCACCATCACCGCAGGCGACATCAAGTGCCCGAGCGAGATCGAGATCTTGAACTCTGACCAGCACATCGCCACGCTGAACTCCAAGGCTCGCCTCGCCGTCGACATCACCGTCGGCCGCGGTCGCGGCTACCTGTCGAGCGACCGTGACAGCCAGAACCGCACCATTGGTGTGGTGCCGATCGACGCGATCTTCTCGCCGGTGCGCCGTGTGACGTTTGTCGTCGAGCCGACCCGCGTCGAGCAGAGCACCAACTACGACCGCCTCGTGATGGACATCGAAACCGACGGTTCCATCGCACCGCGTGAGGCTCTCGCCTCTGCCGGGGCAACGCTTCGTTCGCTGGTCGACCTTGTCGCCGGGCTGAGCGACATGCCGCAGGGCCTCGAACTCGGAGAAGTTGCCAACGTTGCCGCAACGTCGCCGGACCTCGACTTGCCGATCGAGGACCTCGATCTGTCCGAGCGTCCGCGCAACTGCCTCAAGCGGGCCCAGATCAACTCGGTCGGCGAACTGCTCACCAAGACCGAGGACGACCTCCTCAACATCACCAACTTCGGGCAGAAGAGCCTCGACGAGGTCAAGCAGAAGCTCGATGAGCGCGGCTTGACCCTGCGCGGCTGATCTCGAGTCACAGAGAGACATCACAATGCCAGCAACACCTCGCAAAGGTCCCAGTTTCGGTAAGAGCCCCGCACACCAGCGGCTGATGATGGCCAATCTGGCCGCATCACTCTTTGCCGCAGAGGGGATCGTCACCACCGAAGCCAAGGCCAAGGCGCTTCGCCCCATCGCCGAAAAGCTGATCACCAAGGCCAAGAAGGCCCAGGATGGCGAGCCGTTGCGTGTGCATCGCATCCGCCAGATCGAGGGTTACCTCGGCGACAAGGAGATGACGCACAAGCTCGTCGCCGACGTCGCCCCCCGATACGCCGATCGCAACGGCGGGTACCTGCGGATCTTGAAGCTTGGCCCGCGCCACGGCGACAACGCCCAGATGGCACGCATCGAACTGGTCTGACCCCCAGCCACAACATGACTGCAGAAGTCGAGCCCGTCGCGATGCGGCGGGCTCGTTTCGTTGTTGCCTACGACGGCCGTGGGTTCCACGGGTTCGCCGAACATGGCGACACCCGCACGGTGATGGGTGTGGTGCGCGCCGCGATCGAACGGGTCACGTCGGCTGAGGTGGCTTTGGTCGGTGCTGGGCGTACAGACGCCGGCGTGCATGCGTGGGGTCAGGTGATCAGCGGCGACCTGCCGGAATCCACCGACCTCGACCGGCTCGCGCATCGGCTGAACCGAATCTGTGGGCCGGAGGTGGTGGTTCGAACGGCGTCGTGGGCCGACGAGGCCGGCTTCAGTGCGCGCTTCAGCGCGACGTACCGCCACTATCGCTACGACGTGTTGAACGCGCCGACGGCAGTTCCCGCGCTGGTGGGGCGGGTGTGGTATGTCGCCGCTCCGCTCGCGCTGCCGACTCTGCGCCTGGCGTGCGATCCGCTGATCGGCGAGCACGACTTCGCCTCGTTTTGCCGCCGGCCAAAGGTGGCTGCCGATCAGCCGCCGGCGTCGTTGCGGAGGCGGGTGATGCTCGCCCAGTGGACTCCGGTTGAGACCGACTACGGGCAGTTGCTCCGCTTTGAGATCCGGGCCAACGCGTTCTGTCATCAGATGGTTCGCTCGATCGTCGGCACGATGATCGACATCGGTCACGGCAGGATCCACGCGGGTGACATGCGCACGATCATGCTGCAACGCGACCGTGCCGCGGCGGGCCAAGTCGCCCCGCCCGACGGGCTCACCCTCTGGGAAGTCGGCTACTGATGTCCAGCATCGGACAGCCCCTCGTTCTGGCGTTGGGGGTCAGGTACCGCGCACGGTGAGGAGGTACGGTTCGACGAACGGAGCGATGTTCGGCATAGTCTCGGGGGGGCTCGTGAACGTCGCGATGTATGCGGTGGTGGGAGTGACCGTGATGGCTTGCAAGAACGCGAGCTTAGGAAGTCCCGGCAGCGTGGCCGACCACGCCACGAGTTCGATCTGAACGCCATCGACGGCAGAGTCGCGACGTTGTCCGGCGAGAACGAAATCCGGAGCCGCTCCGGCGATGGTGGACAGCGCCGCCTCCACGTAGGCGTCGATCCCGACGCCGGGAGGGAGCGTCTCGATGGTGACGTTGACGTTGTCGCCCGCGGTGGCCGCTGGCTGGATGAAGAACGTCCGCACCCCATTGGTCGACGTATCCGACCATGCCGGATCGACGGCCATCGTCCACCCAGCAGGGTCGCTCGCGACGACGGAGCCGGCCGGGATCGCGATGCTGACTGGAGGTGGCGAAGCAATTGTGGCCGGCGTGGTGGGAGCAGTGGTGGGAGCAACGGTTGCCGGAATTGTGGGAGCAACGGTGGCGGGAACTGACGGAGCAGCGGTCGGTACCACTGATGCGAGCACGGTGTCAGCGGCGCCGAGCCCAGTGTCGGCCGGGGTGCTCAGCGCTGTCTGGGCGCTGATCTCCGCACCGGTTGGCGTTTCGTCGGAATTGATCACTCGCCATCCGACGAGCGCGATTACGACGGCAGCGATGCCTGCGCCGATCAGAATTCGCGGGCGAGCGATGCGTGCGGTGTCCGCGGAACCAGGCTGCGATGCGCCTGCCGCCGATCTGGTCGAACGAGCTGATCCGGTCGCAGACACGTTGGCCGCAGACGTCGTGGCCGACCACGTACCGGTGGCAGGCGATTGGCCGACGGTGCGATCGGCCAACGTCGGCCGGGCTGCGCCGGTCGATGCGCCGTCGAGTACGGCGGGCCGCGATCGAGGAACGCGAACGATGGTGGGCTCGTCGGGTGCAGGGGGCGCACTGGGAGCCGCAGGTGCAGTGGGCGGTGCGGCCGGAACCGGTCGCTGGCCGGGGTTCGGAGGAGGAAGCATCGACATCGCGGGTCACCGTACCAAGCCGACGCCCACACGCGGCGACAGCCAGCGCTGGCAATCACACTGTGAGTCGACATACGGCGACAGCAGTTCGGTCTCGTGCAGCGTCGAGCTGGGCAGCATGACCTGGTCGCCACACAACGACCGGGGTGATCAACGTGGAATTCGTTCGACGCGCGGATGCCGGTTTCAGCGCACAGGCCGTATCATTTCACGGTTCCCCGGCGCTCTCGCGCCCGGTGTCGAAGGATCTGAGATGCGTACGTACACACCGAAAGCAAGCGAAATCACCCGCGCCTGGCACGTTGTCGATGCCGAGGGCCTGGTACTCGGCCGACTGTGCACCGAAGTGGCGCGTGTGCTGCGCGGCAAGCACAAGCCGATCTTCGCTCCACACATCGACACTGGTGATCACGTGGTGATCATCAACGCCGACAAAGTCGTGCTCACCAGCGGCAAGGCCGACACCGAGATGGTTCACCGCTACAGCGGGTACCCCGGCGGCCTCAAGAGCGAGACCTACGGCAGCCTGCTCGGTCGCAAACCGGCCGATGCCGTTCGTCTCAGCGTTCGCGGCATGTTGCCGAAGGGCCCGCTGGGTCGCCAGCAGATCAAGAAGCTGAAGGTCTATGCCGGTGGCGAGCACCCGCATGCCTCGCAGAACCCCGTCGTACTCGAAATCGCAGCAGCCAAGGCTCGCTGAGGAACTCGGAAAGAGCTGTCACCACCATGCCCACCAAGCCCCTCACCCAGACCACCGGCCGCCGCAAGGAAGCCGTTGCTCGAGCCCGCCTCCGCCCCGGTACCGGCGTTCACACGATCAATGGGCGTCAGTTCGACGCCTACTTCACCACTGCAGTGCAGCGGATGATCGTGTCCGAGGCGCTGCGCGTCACCGAGACCGAGGAGACCTACGACGTCGACGCCACCATTCACGGTGGCGGCACCAGCGGTCAGGCCGGCGCCTTGCGCATGGCGATCGCTCGCTCGCTCGTCGAGCTCGACCCCGAGTGCCGGCCGGCACTGAAGAAGGCCGGCCTGCTGACGCGTGACTCGCGCAAGAAGGAGTCCAAGAAGTACGGACTCGTCAAGGCCCGCAAGGCCAAGCAGTACACCAAGCGCTGATCCGGTTGCCCGGAACGTCCTCGGGCGTGGGCTCGACAACGCGATGAAGTTTGGCACCGATGGTGTTCGCGGTCGTTTCGGCGACGACGTGACGCCGCAGTACGTCGCCCGACTGGCCCGCGCCGCGGCGTCGGTGGTAGGCGGCGAAACATGGCTGATCGGCCGTGACACCCGCGAGTCCGGTCCGGTTCTGGAAGCCGCGTTTACGGCTGGCCTGCGGGCTGCCGGTGCCGTCGCCCGTTCGCTCGGAGTCGCCCCCACTCCGATACTTGCCGCGGAATCGGCCCGCCTCGGCCTGCCCGCATCGATGATCACGGCATCGCACAACCCGTTTCACGACAACGGCGTGAAGATCTTCGCGGCAGGCGGCGTGAAGCTGCCCGACGACATCGAGCGCTCGATCGAAGCTGCGCTCGGGGATCAACCCGCTCCCGACGTGCTGGCCGGCGACGTGCTAGCGGGCGAAACCAAGGCGGGCGAAACCAAGGCGGGCGACACGACGGCCGGTGTGGCGGCACACGCCGCGTACGGGGAACGGATCCGGTCGCTCTTCCCGGTCGCCGCGCTGGCCGGAATGCGCATCGTCGTCGATGGGGCGAATGGGGCAATGTCGCACATGGCACCCGCGCTCGTGGCCGAGCTCGGTGCCGAGGTGTCGGTCATCCACGTGTCGCCGAATGGGCGCAACATCAACGACGGCTGTGGCGCGACTGCACCCGGTTCGCTCGCGGCCGCAGTGGTCGACCAACACGCAGACCTCGGCCTCGCTTTCGACGGCGACGGCGACCGGGTCATCGCAGTCGACCACCTCGGCCGTGTGGTCGATGGCGACCGGCTTCTGGCTCTGGCTGCGCTGCAGTTGCGCGGTGCGGGCCAACTGGTCGACGACACCGTGGTGGTGACGGTGATGAGCAACCTCGGGTTCATGCGCGCGATGGAACGCGCAGGCATCACCGTCGTCGCCACGGCGGTCGGCGATCGCTACGTGCTGGAAGCGCTCGACGCGAACGGATGGGCGCTCGGCGGCGAACAGAGCGGCCACATCATCTACCGCAAGCTGGCGACCACGGGGGACGGCTTGCTGGCCGGGCTACGCCTTGCGCAACACGTGCGCGAGAGCGGACAACGGCTCGCCGAACTCGCAGACGCAGTGATGACGAGCTACCCGCAGGTGCTGATGAACGTGCGCGTCGCCGACCGCCATCCGCACGCCGCCGATGAGCTGGCGGCAGAGATCAGCTCCGCGCAGGAATCGCTCGCCGGGGAAGGGCGGATCCTCGTTCGGGCCAGCGGCACCGAACCGCTGATTCGGGTGATGGTCGAGGCGGCAACGGCCGACCTCGCCCGGCAGGTTGCGGAACGACTTGTCGTTGACGTTTCTCGCCGCTTCGGCTGATAGATCGGCACCGTGGCCCGGATGCTCAAATGAATGTCAGGCGACGAAGAACTGGGCTTCGCCGATGGTGCCGATGTTGGCGTCGAGGTTCGGGTTGCGGAAGTAGAAGCGAACGTGGCGCGTCTCGATGTCCACCGGCAGGGTGAGCCATTCGTTCGCGGACGCAGGGTTGGTTTGGACGGCAACGGTTTGCCAGCGAACGCCGTCGACGGAGACCTGCACGCGGTACGAGTCAGCGGCTTGGGGATCGACAATCGTCCACCGGACCGTGCGGAGCCGGGTGGGTGAACCGAGATCGAAGCTGACCCATCCGCTCCACGGCGCCACCGACATCGACGTCGCCCACGCGGTCGCGGGGTTGCCGTCGATCGGCCGCTTCGAGGAATTGGGCGGCGAGTTCGACGACCGGCGGGTGTCGACCGGTGTCACCTGCGATCCACCGGGGAACTGGCCCGACGGTACGAGCACGGTGACCGTCCCGCTTTCGGGCGCGGGTCTGCCGTACGGGACAAGCGGCAAGCCCGGCACCTGTGCGAGGCCCGCCGCATCGGGCGCAGCCAGGACCCGGATCTCGGCGAGGTAGCCGAGTTGTGGATCGCGACTCGGGTTGCGGAACGTGAACCGGACGAATCGCGCTGTCGTCGCAACGTCGGCACCCATCCATTCCCCCGGGTTGCCGTGGTCAAGTTGGTGGACGAGGACCCAGGTGATGCCATCGACCGAGACGCGGATCGCGGCGTCGTCGGCGGTGCTGGGCGCCGACCACATCCACTCGATGCGGCTCAGCGCGACAGCCCGCCCGAGATCGGCGGAAACCCACGTGGTGGTGGGATGCGCGCCATCTTGCATCTGGGTGGCAAAGAAGGTGTCGGGTGAGTGATCGAACGCGGCACCCGCGAGTTGGGAGTTCGTGGTACTCGCCCAACCGATCGGTGCGACCTCCACCAGTGTCGACCGATCGACGCTGGTGGTCGGCCCGGCGGGGGTGCCGACGCCGATATCTGGGGCTGCCGAGTCGACGGGCGTCGACGACGGCTGATCGGGGTCGAAGGTGTCATCGAGCGCAGGAGCCGGCGCCCGGGGGCTGACCGTCGGCGAGTGGGCCGTCGACGGTTTGGTTGGCGCCGGGTTGGTTGGCGCCGGTGTCGTAGCCGGTGATGGCGCCGACGGCGAAACCACTATCGGAGCCGCCGTTGTCAACGCTGGTGCTGGTGCTGGTGCTTGTGCTGGTGCCGGCGAGAGGGGCGAGACGGTCGTGGTGAGAACGGGAGAACTGGATCCCGGCGCCGCGTCCGTTGTCGGGCCGTTACTCGACGAGGCGTCGGGCCCGGCGACGGTCGGGGCCGGGCAGGTCGGCTCTCGTTGCAGATCGATGCCACCTGTCGAGCGGTAGGTGAGCCCGTTTTCGTCGGTCCACCGTCGCGAGAACCACGCACCGTGAAAGGCCCGCAGCAGGCCGCGTCTCGCCAGGCCGTCATGATGGGCGGGCACCGGCAGATCCCACGTGACGGTGTGCTTGCTCAGCGCGGGCACGGTGATCGGGAAGATCACTCGGAGCTCATCGGAGGCCGATGCCCCGAGCCCGGCCTCGGTTGCATCCACCACGACGGGCAGTGAGCTCGTGTTCGTTGCGGAGATGCGGAGCGCGCCCGCGGTGAGGCACACCACCGACAGATCGACGCGCTGCAGTGGTCCTTCGCTCGTTTCGGCCCGGATCCCGGTCGGCACGATCATGATGGCCAGGCCCCCGGCACCAAGGAGCATGGCGACGCGTCTGGATTTGTTCTTCATCACCACCCTGCCGCTGGTCGCCGGTCGGACTCTCTGGGTCCTACCGATTTCATCGGCGTCGGCCACGGCGTCCTTGACGAATGAGAATCGCCCTCGACCAGAACCCCCCGTGTGGGGGGTCAACGCCGGACGGCTGGCCACCGATAGACGAACGTGCCCATCTTCTTGATGACCGGATTCGTGATCGTGGGCGCGCTCCTCGGTCGGTGGACCCTGGAATCGATTCGGCACCAACGGCTCGTCAACGGGTTGAAGTGGCGCATTCATGTGAACGGGATTCGTGGCAAGTCGACGGTGACGCGGATCATCGCCGGCATGATGCGCGAGGCCGGTTTAGTGGCGATCGCCAAGTCGACCGGAACGGCGGCGGCGGTGATCAACCGGGTTGGCGTGGATGAACCGATTCATCGCCGCGGCCCGGCGACGATCCTCGAACAGATCGAGATCACCCGCAAGTACGTGACACCCGAAGTCGACGCGCTGATCATCGAATGCATGGCCCTCAAGCCTGAATACCAGCTGATCAGTGAGCGGATGATCGTGAGGTCCAACATCGGGGTGCTGACCAACGTCCGCGAGGATCACCAGGACGTCATGGGTGAGACGCTGCCCGAGATCGCCAGATCGCTGCTGTCCACCTGCCCCTGGAACGGCACGCTGGTGACATCCGAACAGAACCAGGAGATCCTCGACATCATGGCCGAGGTGGCCGCCGAACGCGGTTCGGTGCTGGTGGTGGCCGACCCGGCGTGCGTGACCGACGACGAGATCGCCAGGTTCGACTACATCGCGTTCAAGGAGAACGTGGCAATTGCGATCGTCATCTCGGAGATGCTCGGCATCGACCGTGAGGTCGCGATGCGTGGCATGGTCCGCGCCGATCCCGACCCAGGGGTACTGCGGATCAAGGAACTGGCCATCGGCGACAAGCACGTCACGTGGGCCAACCTGTTCGCCGTGAACGATCG
>JAYURF010000429.1:0-11159 GCA_043756365.1 Acidimicrobiales bacterium | reverse complement strand
TCTTTGATCGCCGCTTTCGGAGCGCTCTCGGAAACCGGTTGTACGGCTGCGACGACTGCCAGGAGGTGTGCCCGCCAACGGTTCGTCTCGGAGCGCGCCACGCGCTGGCCGTTGATGTGCACGACTTCGAGCCCGTTGTCGACGTGTTGGATCTGCTTGCGGCACCCGATTCAGTGCTGTTGCAACGGTGGGGTCGCTGGTACCTCGCAGGCCGTGAACCGCGGTGGCTACGTCGCAACGCACTGATCATCATCGGCAACTCGGGCGCGTCGTCGAACCCGCTGGTTGTGTCCACACTCATCGAGTATCTCGCCCATCACGATCCGATGCTTCGCTCCCATGCGGTATGGGCCGCCCGGTCGCTGCAGCTCGACGCCCTGTTGCCCGCCGATGATCCCGACGCCTGTGTGCTCGCCGAACTGACTGCCCCGCTGTGAAGCATCTGCTGGTCACCAACGATTTCCCACCCAAGATCGGTGGAATCCAGTCGTTGCTGTGGGAGTGGTGGCGACGTCTGCCACCCGACACGTTTGCGGTGCTGACGTCGCCACATGCCGGTAGCGAGGCATTCGATGCGCGGCAGCCGTTCATGATCGAGCGCACGCGGGAGCCGGTGCTGTTGCCCCATCCGCTGATGGTGCGCCGGATCAACGACATGGCGACGCGGGTTGGCGCCGAGCTCGTCGTACTCGACCCGGCCGTGCCGCTCGGACTGGTCGGCCCGTCGCTCTCCTTGCCCTACGACGTGGTGCTGCACGGTGCCGAGGTGACGGTGCCCGGGCGTCTGCCCGGCTCGAAACAGGTGCTCGCCCATGTCTTACGCAGCGCCCGCCACGTGGTTGCCGCGGGTGGCTATCCGGCGGCCGAGGCCGAGCGTGCGGCTGGGCGGCCGCTTCCGATCACCGTGGTGCCGCCGGGCGTTGACACCGAACGATTTCGTCCGCTGCTACCCGAAGAACGCGACTCGGCGCGGGCGTCGTTCGGGATCTCGCGGGACGCCGAGCTCATCGTCGGGATCAGCCGGCTCGTCCCGCGCAAGGGTTTCGACACCGCCATTCGCGCCGTGGCCGCCTTGGCATCTCGCCGCCCCGGACTGGTGCTGGCCATATCCGGTGGCGGGCGTGACGAGGCGCGGCTGCGTCGCCTCGCTGCCGAAGTCCGGGCACCGGTGCGATTTCTGGGGCGGGTGACCAACGCCGAACTTCCCCTGTTGTACGGCTGTGCCGACATCTACACGATGTTGTGCCGCAACCGCTGGGGTGGGCTCGAACAGGAAGGTTTCGGGATCGTGTTCGTGGAGGCTGCCGCCTGTGGAGTTGCGCAGGTCGCAGGCGACAGCGGTGGGGCCGCCGAGGCGGTGGCCGACGGCGAGACGGGAATCGTGGTGCGCGACCCGCGCAACGTGCACGAGGTGGTTCGGGCATTCGAAACCCTGCTCGACGACCCCGCCCGCCGGGCGGCGATGGGAGTGGCTGCCCGCGAGCGCGCCATCGAGGAGTTCTCCTACGACGTGCTTGCCCGCCGCCTCGGCCAGGCGCTCGGGGCATTTCCAGGTTGAGCCCTGGCAGACTGACCGCCGCATGAACGATTCGCCTCGCCCTCCGAACCTGTTGGTTGGGGTCAACCTGGCCGGGACCGCGGTGTTTGTCGTCGTCATCGGTACCGGCGTTGCGTTGCGCGACGAGCGGGCCATGCAGATCGTGGTGGCGGTGGTGTCGATGGTGCTGTTCACGATTGGCGCAGCGGGCGGCTTGTGGGCCTACGTCAGTGCGCTCGAACGCTCGCGCTCCGACGAGATCGGTGTCGCCAACCTGTTCTTGTTGACCGGAGCCACCGCGACACCAAGCGTGAAGCGAACCATGGCCGCAGCGCTGGCGGTACAGGTGCTGGTCGCCCTCGCTGGGGCCACCGTCGGTGCCGTCGGTCTCACCGGCAAACAGGTCAACGCCTTGGCGTTCGGTATTCTCGTGCCCATGTTCGGCCTAGCCCTGAATGCACTCTGGGCAGTTCGCCACGGACGGTTCGGGCCGCGGCTCGAACGGTCGGTCCAACCGTCACACCGCAAGATCGGCTAGAACACCACCATGGCAGAACAGGCCTCACAAACCACCACGATCGCTGCGCCGCCCGAGCGGGTCTGGGCGATCGCCGCCGACGTCGAGCGCTACCCCGAGTGGGCCAAGGACGTCAAAGATGTCATCGTTCGCGCCCGAGACGGTGAGGGCCGCCCGACCGAGGTGGAGTTCCGGGCCTCGGCTCTCGGACGCAGCACGCACTACACGCTCGGCTACGACTACAGCGACGCCCCAGACGTGTTGTCGTGGCGACTGATCCGTGGCGACATCATGAGCACCGTCGATGGCGCCTACCACTTCACCGCGGTGGCCAACGGTGGCACCGAGGTGCGGTACGACCTGGTGATCGAACTTGTGGTGCCGTTGCCCGGCTTCGTCAAACGACGCGCCGAGGTGCGCATCCTGAACACGGTGCGCGAGCTGAAGGTCCGCTCCGAGGTCTCGTGACCTCGCGCATCGGCATCGATGTCGGCGGTACCAAGTGCCTTGGCGTCGTCCTTGACGACTCCGGCGCTGTTGTTCGTTCCGAGCGACGCCCGACCCCACACGATCCGACCGCCATTCTCGACACGCTCGTCGGGCTCGTCCACGACCTTGCCAACGATCTGGGCCGTGATCTGGGCCGTGATCTGGGGCAAGGCGACGGAGCTGCCGAGCACAGGGATACGTCGGCGATCTCGCTCGGTGTCGGCGTTCCAGGGCTGGTCACGCGTCACGGTGTCCTGCGCGCCGCACCGAACCTCGTCGACATCAGCGAATTCGAAGTCGGCAGGTTGCTCTCGGAGCGGCTCGGGATGCGCGTGTACGTCGACAACGACGCCACCTGCGCAGCCGCGGCCGAGTGGCGCACCGGCGTGGCGATGGGGGCATCCGATGTCGTGATGGTCACGCTCGGTACCGGCATCGGTGGGGGAATCATCGCCGGTGGCGTGCTCCAGCGCGGCACCAACGGCTTTGCCGGCGAGATCGGCCACATGGTCGTGCACCCCGACGGCCCGCCGTGCCCGTGCGGCCGTCGAGGGTGCTGGGAGCGGTTCGCCTCGGGTTCTGGACTCGGTCGCCTTGCGCGGGAGGCGGCAATCGGCAAGCGCCTTCGTCGAGTGGTGGAGTTGGCTGGCGGCGACACCGACAGGGTGCGCGGTGAAGACGTGCAGGCGGCTGCTCGCGAAGGAGATCGTGAAGCACTCGACGTCATCGACAACTTCGGTCGATGGGTGGCGCTGGGCCTGGTCAATCTGGCCAACGTGTTGGACCCGGAGATGTTCGTGCTCGGCGGTGGCCTCGCTTCGTCGGGGGATCTGTACCTCGGCCCGATTCAGCGGTGGTTCACGGCGCTGTTGTATGCGCCCGACGTTCGCCCGCACCCCGCGCTGGCCTTTGCCACCCTCGGCGACAAGGCCGGTGCCGTTGGCGCGGCGTTGTTGCCCGAACTCCACTGACGCGATCTGGGTCAGGGCTCGCCGGGGCACGGCCCGCCGATGACCTCGGTGACCTCGGCGGCTGGGCGATCGGCGGCTGGGCGATCGGCGGTCATGGCGAGCAGGGGCGCCGCTTCGCGAATGTCGGTGGCCCACGCCTTGTTGCCGGTGATGCTGCTGCGCGCCCACACGACCGCGGTGGCGTGGCCGTCGACGACCAGCACGGCACCGGAGTCACCATGTTCGATGTCGGCTTCGATCTGGTATGCATGACGCAGCGACGTGGCGATGCCGTCGATGTCGTTCGCCTTCAGATCGACGAAGCGCACAACCGTGAACGGCTCCGTCACTGCAACATCGCGCCGGGTGGCCACGAGCGTTCCCGTGTCGCCGATGTCGAGTTGACCGATCGGCAACGGTTCGATCCCGGCGGTCGGCACGGCCAACACGGCGAGATCGGTACGCCGATCGATGGCCGAGACCGTCGCCTCGTGGGTCGTCCCGTCGGCGGCCACCACCTGGATCTGGCTTGCTCCAGCGACCACATGGGCGACGGTCACCACGACACCGGCACGCACGAACGACCCGCTCCCGAGCGTCGGCCGCGCCGAGCACCCCTGGGCGATCACCCGCACCGCAGCCCGCTCGGCGGCGGCCGCAGAGCCGCGTTCGGTTCCGCTCGCCGCGGTCCCACTGTCGGCACCGCACCCGCTCGCGATCACGCCGAGACCCGCGCTGAGACACACGCCGGCACCTGCCAACCTGCGCCGTACGGAGGTGCGTACGGCGCCCATGGACCCCTCACCGTATCGAACTGCTTCACCTGTGAGCGGGGTGCTTCGTCGGATGCACGAGCTGACGACGCCTTCAGCCATGATGACTGCCATGGCGCCTGACTCGCCGGTGGAGCATCTCCATGTACGTCGGCACAACCTGTCGTTGGTGCTGCGGCTGGTCGCGGCCCAGGCGCACCGCAGCCGTGCATCGATCGCGGCGACCACCGGATTGACGCGAGCGACCGTGTCGAGCCTTGTCGCCGAATTGATTCAGCGCGGCCTGGTGCGCGACCTGGGGCGCGAGACCGACCAGCGGGTCGGCCGGCCGGCAACGCTGTTGGAGCTCGACGGTTCCGGTGTGGTGACCGTTGGCGTGGAGCTCAACGTCGGCTACACGTCGGTGATCGCCAACGACCTGGCGGGAACCACGGTGTACGAGCGGCGTCGCCCGCTGGCCGCGGCGTCGAGCGAGTTCGAGACGTTGCTCCCGGTGTTGATAGGGGAGATACGCCGGGCGATCGACGCGGCCGAGACCGCTGGGCACAGCGTGGCCGGCATCGGGGTAGCGGTACCCGGCATCGTCGATGCGGTCACCGGTGTCGTCGTCTTTGCCCCGAACCTGGGTTGGCGGCACGTTCCACTCGGCGACCGCCTGGTCGCTCACTTCGGTTCGTCGCTGTCGATCATGGTCGACAACGAAGCCAACATGGGTGCCGTGGCAGAGCACCGCGTCGGCGCGGCAACCGGTGCCGATCATTTGGTGTACGTTCTCGCCGCGAACGGTGTCGGGTCCGGCGTGATCGTCAACGGAGCGTTGTTTCGTGGCGCGTCCGGCGCCGCTGGAGAGATCGGCCACACCACGGTCGATCCGACGGGTTCGTGGTGTGCGTGCGGGAGTCAGGGTTGTTGGGAGACCAAGGTCGGACTCGAGGCGCTACTGGTTGCCGCTGTTCCCGATCTTGCTGGCGGTCTGCTGAACGACCCCCGGCTCGGGCCCGAGGCGAAGCTCGCCTCGGTGGTTGCTCGAGCCCAGGCGGGCGACCCGGTGGCCTTAGGCGGGCTGGCCGACTTCGCCCGGTGGGTCGGCATCGGGCTGGCCAACGTGATCGATATGTACAACCCGGAGGTGGTGGTGCTCGCCGGCATGCTCCCTGACCTCGCGCCCTGGACGATGGGCGAGATCGAAGCGACGGTGTTCGACAACTCGCTCAAGGATTCAGCGAAGTCGTGCCGCCTGGTGTTGTCGACGTTGGGATTTTCTGCAGCGGCGCTCGGCTGCGTCGTGCGGTCCAGCGAACGATTGTTCGCCGATCCAACCGTGGTGCCGTTCGTTCGAGTGTGAACTTTCATGGCCTGCGCCTTGTGCGCCACGATTTGTTTGTGGTATAAACATATCTGATGCCCGCCTCGCTCCTGGACCGTGTTGCCGCTGCACCGATCTCGTGGGGCATCTGCGAGGTTCCTGGATGGGGCATGCAACTTCCCCCGGATCGGGTCCTGGCCGAGATGCAACAGCTCGGCATCACCGCAACCGAACTCGGTTCGCTCGGGTGGTTGCCGACCGACCCGACCGAGCTGCGGCCGTTGCTCGAATCCTACGAACTGTCCCTCGTCGGTGGGTTTGTGCCGTTGGTCCTCCACGATGTCGACCAACGCGCCATGATGATCGACGCGGCTCGCACCGCCGCAGCGACGATTTCGGCCGGCGGTGGGACGTGTTTCGTGACCGCGGTTGTGTCGAGTGACCAGCACTGGGAACGACCGACGTTGGCCGCCGCCGAGTGGGCCACCATGCTCAGCCAGCTCAGTGAAGTCGACGAGGTCTGTGCCGAGTTCGGGCTGACACAGGTGGTGCACCCCCACGTGAACACGTTGATCGAGACGGCTGCCGATGTGGACCGCTTCTTGAACAACTGCAACGTGCGTTTCACGCTCGATACGGGCCACCTGTACATCGGTGGGGCGGATCCGGTTGTTCTGGCCAGCAAGCACCACGACCGTGTCGGACTCGTGCACATCAAAGATGTCGACGGTGCGGTTGCGGCACGCCTACTCGGCGACGAGCTCAGCTTGATGTCGGCCACGCAGGCCGGTCTGTTTCCTTCCGCAGGCGACGGCGACGTGCCGATCGCTGCCACCATTGCCGCGCTCGAGGGGGCGCTGTACGGTGGCTGGTACGTTCTCGAACAAGATGTTGCCATCACCGACGCGGTTCCGCCCGTCGGTGAGGGCCCGGTACTCGGTGTGCAACGCAGCATCGAGTTCCTGAGATCGCTAGCTGTGTCACGCTGAACAGCCAGTGAACGCCGACGTTGCGTCGGCACAACCAACCATGATCCTGAGGGGGATATGTGAACAAGCACACCCGTAGGTACCTGCTTGCACCGCTGACGGCACTCGCCGTTCTAGCCAGTGCATGCGGATCCGACGAAACCACAACACCGGCTTCGGTCGGCGACAGCGTCAGCGACGTAACAACCGCTGACAGCGACGCTCCGGCAGGCAGCGACGCTCCGGCCGGGACGGATGCCCCAGCGGGCTCCGATGCACCGAGCGACACCGTCGAAGTGACCGAAGGCGAAGACGTCACGTTGGCGATCATCACCCACGGTGATGGCGGCGTGTTCTGGTCGGTCGCCCAAAAGGGCGCCGAGACCGCCGGTGCCGATTTGGGCATCGACGTGCTCTACAGCGGGGCCAACAACGACGGTGCCGCCCAGGCCCAGATGATCGATCAGGCCGTGGCCGACGGCGTTGACGGCATCGCCGTGTCGCTCGCCGACCCAGGCGCGCTCGAGGCATCCGTCGCCGCAGCGGTCGCAGCCGGTATCCCGGTCATCACCTTGAACTCAGGTAGCGACCTGTTCAAGGAGCTCGGTGCCATCACCCACGTCGGCCAGGACGAGATCGTCGCCGGCAACGGCGCCGGTGAGCAGTTCGCCGCGGAAGGCACCACCAAGCTGCTGTGCGTCATGCAGGAGCAGAGCAACGTCGGTCTCGAGGCCCGCTGCGACGGTGCAGAAGAGACCTTCGGTGGCGAGGTCGTCCGGATCACCACGTCAGGTGACGCCGACCCGACCACGTCGCAGGCCGAGATCAAGGCCGCACTCGAAGCCGACGAAGACATCGACGCCGTGTTTGCCACGGGTCCGATCGGTGCCGTGTTGGCGAAGAACGCCGCCGGGGAGCTCGAGCGCGACCTGATGATCGGTGCGGTCGACCTGTCGACCGAGCTGCTCGACTCGATCGAAGCCGGCGAGATCGCCTTCACGATCGACCAGCAGCAGTACCTGCAGGGCTACCTCGCCGTGGTGTTCCTGTACCTGAACGTCATCAACGCCAACACCGTTGGCGGCGGCCTGCCGGTCTACACCGGTCCTGGCTTCGTCACCGCTGACAACGTGGCTAGCGTGAAGGCGCTCGTCGAGGCCGGCACTCGCTGAGCTGAGTTTGAGCTGATCTGTTCCGGTTTGTTGACCGGAGCGGATGCAATGAAATTGGGGTCGGGAACCGCTGGTCGGTTCCCGACCCCGCTCGTTGATTTCCGGGGAACCACAACGAAGGGGGATGCATGGGGGCCGTCTTGCAAGCGGGGGGCGACGTAGCCGGTAACGAAGGTACGACTGCGTCGACACGTACTACGGCAAGCGCTGGAGGCCATGGCGACGAACGGATCTCGTTCCGCGGGCCGATGCAACGATTGTTGACCTCGCCCGAGATCGGGGCGTTGGTTGGCACGGTGATGGTGTGGTCGCTGTTCTGGTCGACCGGTCAGAAGTTCGGCAATGCCGGGAGCACGGCCTCGTGGCTCGATGTTGCCGCACCGCTGGGCATCATGGCGGTGGCGGTGGGGTTGTTGATGATCGGCGGCGAGTTCGATCTCTCTGCCGGCGTGATGACCGGTTCGACGGGCATCATGGTCGGGTTGTTCGCACAGAAGTTCATGGGCGACGGTGCCACCTTGTGGATCGCGGTGCCCGTGGCGTTTCTTGCCGCCGGTGCGATCGGCTGGTTCAACGGCATGTTGGTCAATCGCACCAAGCTGCCGAGCTTCATCGTCACACTGGCCACGTTCTTCATCCTCCGCGGGGCAAACCTGGTGTTCTCCAAGCGCCTTGTCGACAAGGTGCTCGTCGAGAACGTGAACTCCGAAACCGTCACCGGCTTCGAACCGTTCCGCAAGGCGTTCGCCAGCATCCACAACAAAGAGACCTTTGGTCTGCGCGACCCGATCTTCCTCACGCTTGTCATCGTCGGCATCGCCGCCGTCATCTGGTCGTTCCTCGAGCAGTCGCTGGTGCGCCGCGAGCGGCCCAACTCCGCCGTTGTGCCAGTCGTTGCTGTCGGGGCAATCGCAGCGTTGGCGGGCTTCGGGCTCTTGCACAACAGCGACGGGATCTCGATGAACGTCCTGTCCGGCGTGGTCGGCCTTGGTGGGATGTTGGTAGCTATCGCTGGGTTCGCCGCGTGGCGGTACGAGACGCACGTGCCAACCGGGTCGTGGGTCACCCATCGCGGGCGGACCCCGCTCGCAGTTGGGCTCGGCTGCTTGATCGTCGCCTATCTGGTCACCCGCAAACTCGATCTCGATCAGCAACGCGTGCTGCTGTCGGTTCCGGCCCACGGGTTGAAGGTGGCGATCGGTGTCGTCGCCCTCGCGGTCGGTGCGGGGCTCGTCGCAATGCGCGGTGTGCGGGCGATGCGCGCCCAGGTGGGCGGTACCAAACGCTCACCACTGCTGATCCCCAAGCTCGTGGCAACCGCGATGATCGGCGCGTTGCTGATGCTCGTCGGAGTGCTCACGTTCTTGCAGCTCACGACCGAACAGGGCTTCCGGGCTCTCGTGCAGGTCGGTCTTGGTGGGTTCGGGCTCGTGGCGTTGTTGGCTGCCAAGGGTGCGGCCCGGCGCGAGTCGTCACGGGCGCAGCTGAGCGTCGGGGTGATCATCGCTGCCGCCCTGGTCGCCTATGGGTTCCTGCTTCGCCACGACTCCGGCGCGGTTCGTTTCCGGAGCGGCTTGTTCACCGCAATGATGCTGTTTGCCACGCTTGCGTTGGCCAATGCCCTGGTCGAGTACCGCCAGGTGAAACGCCAACGAGCAGATCATGATGCCGACCACCTGGGCCGCCTGCTCGGGGTGTGTGGCATGGCAATGGTTGCGCTCGGTTTCGGGATCCGCTTGTTCTTCACCGGCTCGAACTTCCGGGTCTCGGTGCTGTGGTGGATCCTGATCACCGCGATTGCCGCCTACACCCTGGCCCGTACCCGTTACGGCAACTGGATCTTCGCCGTCGGTGGCAACAAGGACGCGGCTCGCGCCATCGGCGTTCCAGCCGACCAGGTGAAGGTCGGCCTGTTCATGATGGTGTCGTTGGTGGGCTGCTTGGTGGGCATGATCAACATCTTGCGGTTCACGTCAGTGGCCGCGTCGCAAGGCATCGGCGAGGAGTTCGAGTACATCATCGCCGCGGTCGTGGGTGGGTGCTTGCTCACGGGTGGGTACGGATCGGTGATCGGTGCTTCGCTCGGGGCGATGATCATGGCGATGTCGATCAACGGCATCCCGGCCGCGCGGTGGAACTCCGACAACCGGTTCATCTTCCTCGGTGCCGTGCTGTTCATCGCCGTGCTCGTCAACCAGAAGATCCGTCAAAAGGCTCAGGAGGCGCGCTGATGTCTGCGTTATTGGAACTCGTCGGACTCTCGAAGTTCTTCGGCAACGTCACCGCACTCGAGAACATCACCACCAGCGTCGGTGCCGGCGCTGTCACCTGTGTGCTCGGTGACAACGGTGCGGGAAAGTCGACCCTCATCAAGATCCTGTCCGGTGTGCACCAGCAAAGCGAGGGCGAGTTCCTGCTCGACGGCAACGAGGTGCGCTTCGCGTCGCCTCGCGATGCTCGTGCCGCCGGCATCGCCACGGTCTACCAAGATCTGGCGATGGCCCCGCTGATGAGCGTGTGGCGCAACTTCTTTCTCGGGTCCGAACCGGGCCGTCTCGGTCGCTTCGATACCTCCTTCGCCAAGAAGACCGCACGCGAAGAAATGGCCAAGATGGGCATCGACGTGCGCGATCTCGATCAACCCGTCGGCACGCTGTCGGGTGGCGAGCGCCAATCGGTGGCCATCGCTCGGGCCGTGTACTTCGGGGCACGAGTGCTGATCCTCGACGAGCCCACGTCGGCGCTCGGGGTCAAGCAGTCCGGCGTGGTGCTGAAGTACGTTCGTGCCGCAGCCGAACGTGGGCTCGGCGTCATCTTCATCACCCACAACCCCCATCACGCGTATCCCGTCGGCAACCGGTTCCTCGTGCTCAACCGCGGCAAGTCGCTCGGCGATTTCGCGAAGGCCGAGATCAGCCGGGAGGAACTCACCCGGCTGATGGCCGGCGGGGCCGAGCTCGAGGCATTGCAGCACGAGCTCGAAGTCCGCTGAGATGACGGATCTGGAGCTGGTGACGGTCGGCCGCGTCAGCGTCGACCTGTACGCCGAGCAGCTCGGCGTGTCGTTGGCCGAGGTCCGCACGTTTCGCAAATCGATTGGTGGGACGGCCACGAACGTGGCGGTGGCAGCAGCCCGCCTCGGTCATCGCGCCGCGGTGTTCACCAAGGTCGGTGACGACGCATTCGGCCGGTACGTGATCGGTGCGTTGCGCGACACATTTGGTGTCGACACCCGCTTTGTCGGCGTGCACCCCAGCTTGCGCACCCCGTTGGCGTTCGCCGAGCTGCTCGATCCGGCGGATCCAGCGATCGTGTTCTACCGCGAGCCGCAAGCGCCCGACGCCACCCTGGAAGTCACCGAGGTCGACCTCGGCGTCGTTGCCGACGTGGCCATCTTGTGGGTGGCTGCCGGAGCGATGTGCGCCGAACCGTCGCGGGCCACTGTCA
>JAYURF010000428.1:0-3878 GCA_043756365.1 Acidimicrobiales bacterium | reverse complement strand
GGCCATATCACGTGGCCAACATCGATGTGCACGCCACCGCGGTGCGGACCAACAACCCGGTGTGCGGCGCGTTTCGTGGCTTCGGCGCCAACCAGGCGCAGTTCGCGATGGAAGGCGTGCTCGACCGTCTTGCCGAGCTAGTTGGCATCTCCGGTTGGGAGATTCGCAAGCGCAACGTGATCCACCCCGGTCAGGTCTGGGGGCCCGGACAGATCATGGACGACGGATGCGCCGGGGCCGTTGCCTGCCTCGATGCGATCAAGGACCGGTACGACGCGGCGATTGCCGCCGGCCGCGCCGTCGGCCTCGGGCTGGGCCTGAAGAACAGCGGCCTCGGCAACGGGTTCCGCGAGGTGTCACGCGCCGTGGTGCGGTTCCGTGGCGACGGTCGCGTCGAGGTGCGCCACGGGTGGACCGAGATGGGCCAAGGCGTACACACGGTCGCGTTGCAGGTGGCGGCGCAAGAACTCGGCATCGATCCCACGCGCATCGACGTGATCGTCGACACCACGCGTGAGCTCGGCTTCGGTCAGACCACGGGGTCGCGGGGGACGCTGATGGCGGCCGGTTCGGTCCAGCAGGCATGCGCCGCCGCGCACGCGGGAGGCTGCGCGACCGACGTCGACTACGAAGGCGAACACCTCGTCGATTGGACGCAGCACCTCGGCGACCCCGACTACCCGAATCCCACCATCCACGCTGCGTTCGGCTATGCCGCGCAGATGGTCGAGATCAATCGCACCTCGGGTGCGATCGAGCGTGTGGTCGCAGTGCACGACGTCGGCAAGGCGGTCAACCCGGTGCTGTGCGCCGGGCAGATCGAAGGGAGTGTGCACATGGGTTTGGGGTATGCGCTCACCGAGGATTTCCCGGCCGATCCGCTGACCGGGTTCCCCACCAACATGACGCTGCGCTCGCTCGGCATCCTGCGCGCGAAAGACATGCCGCCGGTCGATGTGCAGATGCTCGAGGTACCGCAGCCGCGCTCGCCCTACGGCATCAAAGGCGTCGGCGAGATCGGCCTCGTCCCCACCGCCCCGGCCGTCGCCGCGGCCTTGCACGATCTCGATGGCGCATGGCGCAACGTGCTGCCGATGCGCCAGAAGAACCACGACGCCGAATGAGCGCCGTGCCCGCGACTCCTGCACCCGAATCTGCTGGGGCCGCACCCGGGATCACCCCTGGCCTCGTGTGCGGGCACCATCACCTGTATTCGGCACTGGCACGGGGCATGCCCGCACCCCCTCGGCAGCCCACCGACTTTCGGAGCATCCTCGAACAGGTGTGGTGGCGCCTCGACGTTGCGCTCGATCTGGAGATGTTGCGCTGGAGCGCGATGCTCGGCGCGCTCGAGGCACTCGAGTGCGGGACCACGGCGATCATCGACCACCACGAGAGCCCGAGCGCGATCGAGGGCAGCCTCGACGTGATCGCCGCTGCGTGTGCCGAGGTGGGTGTCCGCGTGAACTGCGCGTACGGCATCACCGACCGCCACGGTCACGACGCGGCATTGCGCGGGTTGGCCGAGAACGACCGCTTCCTGCGCGCCGGTGGGCACGGCATGGTTGGCGTCCACGCCGCGTTCACGTGTTCGCCGGAGTCGCTCGAAACTGCCGCCGATCTCGCCCGGGGTCACGGGGTCGGCGTGCACATCCATGTCGCCGAAGGTGTTGACGACGCCGATGCGGGCGCACGTCTGGAGGCGCTGGCCGCTGACGACTGGCTGCTGGTCCACTGCGTGCACCTCGACCGGCCGCTCCGTGGAACCATCGCCCACAACCCGCGCAGCAACATGAACAACGCCGTCGGCTACGCCGCGCCGACCCGCTTCAGCAACGCCGTCGTGCTCGGCACCGACGGCATCGGCGCCGACATGCTCGAGGAGTTCCGTCTCGCCTACGTGGCCCTGCGCGCCCACGATGTGACCGAGACACCCGATACCACGTGGGCCTGGCTCGACGCCGGGTACGCGTTCTTCCCCGAGGCCCGCGACGACCGGGTGCGATGGAACTACGCCCATGCGACATCGCCATGGCACGTTGCGTTCACCCCCGGCATGCGCGCCCTCGACGTGACCACCGGCGATGGCGAGGTACTGCTGCGCAATGGGGTCGCGACACGTGTCGACGCTGCCGAGGTACGCGCCAAGGCCGCCGAGCAAGCAACCCGCCTGTTCGCCCAGCTCTGACCTCGGCCCCGGCTCCCTCCCGCTCCCCCACCCGCATCCCACCGCATCCCGAGTCCCCGCGAACCATCCGAGTCCCTGCGAGTCATCCGAGTCCCTGCGAGTCATCCGAGTCCCCGCGAACCATCCGAGTCCCCAGGGCCCATCCGAGTGTCGAGCGCCCACCCGTGTGGGCCCTCAACACTCGGATGAGAGCCCGATCGGCAACGACAGAGCCAGTCGGGGTCGCCCCGCCCCACCGCTCGATTCCAACCGGCCCAGCTTGACAAATTGTCAACCACTACGCTCGGCACATGACCACGCCCGTTGCGCTGTACCTGCAGGACGCCCACACGATCCGGGATGGGATCGAGCTGGTTCGCTACGCCGAGGCGAACGGCTTCGATGCGGTGTGGCAGGCCGACAGCCGGCTCGTGCGCGACGCCGTGGTTCCGATGGCCGCGTTCGCGGCGACCACCGATCGGATCAAGGTCGGCAGCGGTGTGGTCGATTGCTGGACGCGCAATCCGGCGCGCCTGGCGAGCACGTTTTCCACCCTCGACGACCTGGCCCCCGGCCGGATCATCTGTGGCCTCGGCGCGTGGTGGGATCCGCTCGCCGGCAAGGTCGGAATCTCTCGTGAGCGGCCGCTCACGGTGATGCGTGAAGTGGTCACCGTCGTGCGCGCCCTGTTGAACAACGAAACCGTCAGCTTCGACGGCTTCTTCGCCAAGCTCGACGGCGTCGAACTGGACTACGTGCACCAGGAGCGCCGCCCCAAGCAGGTGCCGATCTACATCGGGGCGACTGGGATGCAGATGATGGAACTGGCCGGCGAGATCGCCGACGGCGTGGTGCTCAACTACCTCGTTTCGCCCGCCTACAACACCGGTGCGCTTGCGGCGCTGGGGCGCGGTGCCGAACGTGGAGGACGAGCGCTGGACCAGATCGACAGGCCACAGCTCGTGGTGTGCAGCATGGATCGCGACCGCAAAGCCGCGCTCGACAACGCTCGGCTGCTCGTCACCCAGTACCTCGGCCAACAACCACACATCATGAAAGCCAGCGGCGTTCCCCAGGAACTGCTCGATGAGATCGCCACGGTGCTGACGTGGCCCGCCACCCATGACGAGGTGGTCGCGGCGAGCAGGATGGTGCCCGATCACATCGTGCAGATGATCACCGCCAGCGGCGAGCCCGACGAGGTGCGCGCCACCGTGGCCGAGTACATCGCCACCGGATGCACGACCCCGATCCTTTATCCCCTCGGCGACGACGTGCGGCTGATGATCGACACCTTCGCCGGCGGCATGTGAGTGCGCCCGCTCGCGTTGCTGGCCGCTCTACGATGCGAGACGGTCGGCATCGTGATGGGTGCCGCGCCCTAACTGTCGCCCAGGAGGCCCTCGTTGAAATCCCCCCGTTCTGCTGTCGCCGCCGCGCTGATCGGCGCGCTCGCGCTCGGCGGTTGCGGCAGTGACGACGACGTGGTCGCGAGCGACGGAGTCGTGCGCCAAACAATCACCGTCGGCCGTACCACCGAGCCGATCAGTCAACTGCTCGCAGAGATCTACGGCCAGGGCCTCGAGAACTCCGGTTTCGGCGTGGGGCGCAAGGACCCCGTCGCTGATCGTGCGGCGACGTTGGCTGCGCTCGCCGACGACCGTGTTCAGTTCGTCCCCGAGCTGAGTGCTGCGCTGCTCGCACACGTCAC
>JAYURF010000427.1:0-3908 GCA_043756365.1 Acidimicrobiales bacterium | reverse complement strand
AGCCACCGACAGCGCGGCCACCGATAGCGCGACCGGTGAACCGTGGCTGCCGCAACCCGCCTCGTTCGCTGCGTTGAGCGTCGCCGCGACCGACGGCCACGAAGCGTCGGTGCTGTCGATGTACCGCAGCGCGCTTGCACTGCGCCGTACACATGCCGCGCTCACCGCCGACGACTTCGGCTGGATCGACGCGGGCTACTTCGCCGAGCAGTTGCTCGTGTTCAGCCGGGGCGACGTGGTGGTGGTGCTCAACATCGGCTCGACGCCTGCCCCGATCGACACCTACTCCGGCGAGCGGCGCGTGCTGCTGTCGTCGCTGCACGGCCACGACGACCCCACCATCGCCCCGCCGAACACCTGCCTCTGGCTCGCCCCGTAACCAATGATCTGGGCAGGATTCCTCTCGGATTCCGAGAGGAATCCTGCCCAGATCTTGTGGGGCACCCAGATCTAGCGGAAGTCTCGGCTGGCGTTGCTGGCGGGGACGGGGAGGGGGACGAGCTGTTCGGCGACGACGTTGACCACGCCTTCGCTGCGTTCGAGGCGGCCACGGATGAGCAGCGCCGGGGCTTCACGGGCGATTGCCCGGTGCCGCGCCCAGCAGCCCTTGGAGATGACGATGTTGATCAGCCCGGTTTCGTCTTCGAGGTTCATGAACGTGGTGCCCTGCGCGGTCATCGGCCGTTGGCGGTGCGTGACCACACCTGCGACCAGTACCCGCGAACGCGGTTCGCCCTCGTGTAACTGCACCGCGGTCACCACTCCCCGCTCGCGCAGCGCGGCGCGCAGGAACTGGGTGGGGTGCCCGGTGGGCGCTATCCCGGTGGCCCACAGGTCGGCCACGGCGGTTTCCATCTCGTCCATCCCCGGCAGCGGCGGTGCGTGGAGCCCGGTGATGATGCCCTCGAGGCGACCGGGGCGTGACTGCACCGCCGCACCGACCTGCCACAGTGCATCACGTCGTTCGAGCCCGAAGCACGACCCGAACGCACCGGCGGTGGCCAACGCTTCGAGCTGCGCCTGCGACAGTTGCGGCACGGTACGCACCAGGTGCTCGACCGAGCGGTACGGCCGACCGGCCTCGATCTGTGCGGCAAGGTCAGTGCCGATGCCACGCACCGATCCGGTCCCGAGGCGCACCGCAACCTCACCGACCGAACCGACGCATGGCTCCAGCGTTGCCTTCGCGAGCGATGCGTTGAGATCGGGGGTGTGCACCACCACGCCGTGGCGGCGGGCGTCTTGCACCAGCGAATGCGGGCTCCAGAACCCCATCGGCTGCGCGTTGAGCAACGCCGCGCAGAACGCTGCGGGCTCGTGGAACTTGATCCACGACGACGAGTACACGAGGTACGAAAAGCTCACACTGTGCGATTCGGGGAAGCCGTAGTTGGCGAACGCGGCCATCTTCATGAAGATCTCGTCGGCCACCTCGCCGACGATCCCGCGCTCGGCCATCCCCGCGTACAGACGGGTCTTGAGGTGCTCCATCCGCGCCCGGCTGCGTTTGGAACCCATCGCCTGACGAAGCTGGTCGGCCTCGCTCGGGGTGAACCCGGCAACGTCAATGGCCATCTGCATCAGCTGCTCCTGGAACAGCGGAACCCCGAGCGTCTTGCCGAGCGAGTTCTCGAGCAGCGGATGCAAGTAGGTAACAGGCTCCTGGCCGTTGCGGCGACGGATGTAGGGATGCACCGAACCGCCCTGGATCGGGCCCGGGCGGATCAGCGCGACCTCCACCACGAGGTCATAGAACCGGCGCGGTTTGAGGCGCGGCAGCGTGGCCATCTGTGCCCGGCTCTCGATCTGGAACACCCCCACCGTGTCGGCCCGGCACAACATCGCGTACACGTCGTCTTCTTGGGGGATGGTGGCCAGATCAACCTCGTAGCCGCGGTGCTCGCGGATCAAGTCGACCGCGTAGTGCAGCGCGCTGAGCATGCCGAGGCCGAGCAGGTCGAACTTGACCAGGCCCGCCGTGGCACAGTCATCTTTGTCCCATTGCAACACGCTGCGGCGGTCCATCCGCGCCCACTCCACCGGGCACACCTCGATCACCGGGCGGTCGCAGATGACCATCCCCCCGGAGTGGATGCCAAGGTGCCGCGGCGCATCCTCGATCTGGGCCGCCAGCTCCAGCACCGGTGCCGGGATGTCGTGGTCGGGCTGGCCTGCGGTGGTGGCCACGTTGCCCCATGCGTCGACCTGCTTGCTCCACGCATCCTGCTGGCCGGGGGCGAACCCGAGGGCGCGAGCCATGTCGCGCACCGACGAGCGAGCCCGGTAGGTGATGACGTTGGCCACCTGCGCGGTGTGGTGCCGCCCGTAACGCTGGTACACGTACTGGATGACCTCTTCGCGACGGTCGCTCTCGATATCCAGATCGATGTCAGGCGGGCCGTCGCGCTCGGGGGACAGGAACCGTTCGAACAACAACCCGAGCGACACCGCATCGGCTTTGGTGATGCCGAGCGCGTAACAGGCGGCACTGTTGGCCGCGCTGCCACGGCCCTGGCAGTAGATGTCGGCCCGGTTGCAGAACTCGACGATGTCCCACACCACCAGGAAGTACCCGGCGAACCCAAGCCCTTCGATGACGCCGAGCTCGTGGTCGATGGTGCGCCACGCCCTGGCCCGCACCGACAGGTCCTCCTCCGCCGCCGGCCGGTCGCCATAGCGACGCCGGGCACCGGCGGCGACAAGGTCGCGCAGGTACTCCATCTCGGTCAGCGGACGGTTGACACCATCGGCACCGGCGGGGCCGGGCGGGCACGGATACGGCGGCAGCTTCGGTGCCACCAGCGACAGGTCGAATGCCGCCGCCCGGCCGATCTCGGCGGCCAGCTCGACAACACCCGGGTAGCGCAGGAACCGCCGCGACTGCTCGGCCCCGCTGCGCAGGTGCGCCCCCGACGCAGCCGGTAGCCACGGGTCGAGCTCGTCGAGGCTGCGCCGGGCCCGCACCGCGGCGATTGCCGTAGCCAGGCGGCGCTGCGCCGGCACCGCGTAGTGCACGTTGTTGGTGACCACGCAGGCCAGGTCGTGGCGGGCGGCCAGCTCGGCGAGGGCGTCGTTGCGGGCCGAGTCGAGCGGGTCGCCGTGATCCCACAGCTCGACCACCACCCGGTCGCGCCCGAACAGCTCGACAAGATGGCTCAGCTCGCGACCCGCGGCACGCGGCCCCTCGGCCATCAGCGCTGCGGGCACCGCGGCCTTGCGGCACCCGGTGAGCACCCACCAGTGGCCGGCACCGGTGTCGGCCAGATCGGCGAGGGTGAACTGCGGCGACCCTTTCTCGCCGGCCAGGTGACCGAGGCTCAGCGCCCTGGCGAGGCGGGTGTAGCCGGCCGGTCCATCGGCAAGCACCAGCAGGTGCTGGCCGTGCGGATCGGGGGCGTGGCGCTCGCCATCGGACGCGACCCGCACCTGCTGATGCGTGTCGGCCTCGCTACGGGCGACTCGATCACGGGCACCGGCTGCAGCCCGATCGCCAGCAACAAGGGTGATCTCGGCCCCGAACACAGTGGGCAGGCCGACCGCTCGGGCGGCTTCGGCGAAGCGGACCACTCCGTACAATCCGTCGTGATCGGTGATCGCCAGCGCCTCGAGACCAAGCCGGGTGGCCTCTTCGGCGAGCTGCTCGGGATGCGATGCACCGTCGAGGAACGAGAAGTTGGAGTGGCAGTGCAGCTCGGCATAGGGCACGTATCCGGTGTCGGGACGCAGCAACGGCCGCGTCGCATCGGCATCAATGGGGAGCTGGTACGGCTGCCGTTTGCGGCCGAGTGCCGGACCGTCGCCACCACCGTTCCACGACGCCGACCCCGGGGCGCGCCCATCGCGACCACGGTCGGAGAGCAGCCGTTCAAGATCGCTCCACGGCACATCCGGATTGTTGAACCCCACAG
>JAYURF010000426.1:0-3917 GCA_043756365.1 Acidimicrobiales bacterium | reverse complement strand
ACGGCCGCGACGCGACGGCCACCACGGTGGTGCCGGTCAGCGCAGCACGCAGGTTGCCCAGCACGCGGGCCTCGGTACCGGGGTCGAGCGACGACGTGGTGTCGTCGAGCAGCAACAGTTGCGGCCTGCGCACCAGCGCCCTCGCCAGCGCAATGCGTTGCCGCTGACCGCCCGACAAACCGACGCCGCGTTCACCAATCACCGTCTCGAGGCCGTCGGGCAGGTCGTAGGCGAACATCGCCTCGGCTGCACCGAGCGCGAGCTGCACTGCATCGTCGGCGACCCGCAGCCCGAGCGTGACGTTCTCGCGGACCGAACCGGCAAACAGGAACGGCTCCTGGAACACCACCGCTGCCCGCTGGCGGGGCACCGTGATCGAGCCAGAGCTGACCTCGATCAACCCGGCAATCGCGTGTACGAACGTGGTCTTGCCCGAACCGGTGGCACCGACCACCGCCACGGTACGACCACCCTCGATCGACGCCGTCACCGACCGCAGCACCTCCCGCTCACCGTCGTGGGTGACGCGCACGTCGCGCATCTCGACGCCGGACGACTCGTGACGGAGCAGGCTCGCCGCAGGGTCGGCGAGGACAGCCTCGTCGAGGATCTGACGAATCCTCACCCAGCCGGCTTGCGAGCGGGGCAACTCGCTCAGGGCGAACCCGATCAGCCGCAACGGGAACACGAGCAACGTGAACAGGTAGATGAAGCTGGTCAGCTCGCCGACCGACAGCGCGCCGGCACGCACCCGGTACGCGCCGCCGATCAGCAGGCCGATGTTGACCACGTTGGGCACACCGTCGAGCAGTGCCTCGAACGTGCTGCGCAGGCGAACGGTCTGCACCCGTGCGGCGCGCAACCGGCCGGCGATCACCGCCAGGCGTTGCGTTTCGCGTCCCTCGGCACCGAATGCCTTGACGACGTTGACGCCCTCGAAGCTCTCCAGCACCGCCGAGCTGAGTACGCCGAGCTCGTGCTGCGCGGTGTCGAAGTGGCGGTCGACGGTGCGCTGGTACACAAGGTTGAGTGTGATCAGCATCGGGAACATGCACACTGCGGCGATGCCGAGTAGCGGGTCGGTCACGACCAACCACACCGACGACAACAGCAGGATCACCACCACGCTGCTCGCATACGGCAGCGGCCCGAGCACCGCGGTGGCCGCCTCGGCATCCACACCGGCGCGGGTGATCACATCGCCCGTGCTCTGCCGTCGGTGCCACGGCGCCGGCTGCTGCACCACCCTGTCGACCACGTCACGCGTCAGCGATTCTGTGATCCGCCAGGTGGTCCGCCCGGCCCAGGTACGCCGGACCACCACCCCGCACGCCCGCACCAGCCCGACCAGCACCAGCGTGCCGAGCACCGCGACCACCGTGCGGGTACGCACCGACCCTTCCTCGAAGCGCGGCGTGATGACATCGTCGATGATCCTCCCGACCACCTCGGCAGAAAGCACCGTGCATGCAGCGAACACCGATGCGCCCGCGACCGCGGTGAAGAACAACCGCTTGTGGTGGCGCAGCAGGGCCCTGATCAGCCGGAACGCTGGACGCCAGATGCCCGGGCGACGGGGTTCTCGTTCCGTCGGCACGGACGCCACAAAATCAGACACGTGCGACTGTCTACACCGACGAGGACTCCGATGTCGTGCGTAATAGCGTGATGCCGACATGAGCAGGAACGACACGAGCACCACCGCCACGAACACGACGGCCGCGATGAGCGACCCTGCCGACCCTGCCGACTCTGCGGCCGTCGCGCCACGACGGCGCCTGACGTTCACCAAGCTGGTTCTGGTCGTCATCTGCCTGGCGTTGGTGGCGATGTGGGTCTATGCGTTTGGCTTCGCACCGAAGAAGGCCGCGTACCGCGTTGATGACGCAGCGTGGCGCAGCCGCGCCCAGGACATCTGCGCCCGCTACGAGACGGAGCGGTTGAAACTTGTCGATACCGAGGCGGGCTACATCGCCGAGCCGACGGAGGCGCAGATGATCGAACGGGCCGACATCGTCGACGCAGCCACCGACATCATGGCCGCCGGCCTGGCCGAGGTGATTGCCGTTCTGCCTGCCAGCGAACGCGATCGCAGCCTCGTGTCCCAGTATCACGGCTACTACAACACGCTGCTGGCCGACCGCCGCCGCTACACGGCTCAGTTACGCCAACTCGTCGTGCGGCCCTACACCGAGACCGTGGTTGACCGCAGCCCCGTCACCAACGTGATCACCGACTTTGCGATCGTCAACGAGATGCGGGCCTGTACCCCACCGGGTGAGCTCGGCGGCGACGTCTGAGCGGCGACTCCTGAACCGGGCAGGCCGGATCAGACGCGCGACCAGCCCGTCTCGGGGTCGTAGCGTTTGATCACCCGAGCCGGGTTCCCAGCGGCAACGCAGTAGTCCGGTAGCTCACCGCTCACAACCGAGTTCGCCCCGACCGTGACATGGCGGCCGATCGTGGCACCCGGCAGAATCACGGTGCCGTAGCCGATCCACGATCCGTCACCGATCGACACCGGTCGCTCGGGCATCGTCTGCTGCGAGATCGGAACCGTGACGTCTTCGTACCCGTGGTTCTGATCGGTGATGTAGACGTGGTGCCCGGTCCACACGTCGTTGCCGATGGCGATCGAGAAGTGACCGACGACGCCGCTTCCCTTGCCGATCAGGCACCGATCACCAATCGTGATCACACGCTCGGAGAGGCACACTTGGCCCGGTGTCATACCCGCTGACAGGGTCACCTGCGGGCCGATCATGGTGCCGTCGCCGATGTGGATGTACCGCTCGTTGAACACGGTGTTGGTGGGGAAGCAGATGATGCTGCCGCGACCGAACCGACCGAACCGCCGGCCTGCGGCGCTGTCAGGGCCAATCGCCGCCCAGCGTGAGATCGTCGCCCAGCCATGTCGCAACCCGGCGCCGACGAGGTCGTGGCGGCGCGTCATGGGGTGCGACGATAGCGAGGACTACCGTGCCGATCGTGGATTCTGATTTTGCAGTGGTCATCGACACCCCGTACGGGAGCCTCCGCGGCCTGCCCGACGACAGCGGAGCGGGCGTCGAGTTCCGCGGCATCCGCTTCGCCACAGCCGAGCGCTTCGAGTCCCCCGTTCCGGTCACTGGGTGGTTTGGCGTGTACGACGCAACGAGGTACGGGGCGCAATGCCCGCAGTCGTCGAACATGCTGGAGCGAGCGCTCGGCGGCGGGTCGCTGGCGGCATCGGAGGATTGTTTGTCACTCAACGTGTTCACACCAGCCTGCGACGATCGGGCCAGACCGGTCGTGGTGTGGATTCATGGTGGCGCGTTCACCACCGGAACCGGATCGACGCCGTGGTACCACGGTGGAGCCCTGGCAACACGGGGTGACGTCGTGGTCGTGACCATCAACTACCGACTGGGTGTGTTCGGGTTCAGCGGACGCACCAACTGTGGCCTCCGCGACCAGGTGGTTGCCCTGCAGTGGGTGCAGGCCTGCATCGCCGCATTCGGCGGCGACCCAGCGGCCGTGACCGTCATGGGTGAGTCGGCCGGCGGAGCCAGCGTCGTGGCGCTGATGGCCACGCCGCGAGCGGCGGAGTTGTTCCACCGTGCCGTGGCGATGAGCCCATCGCTCAAACAACTCCGCTCCGGGGAGCGGGCCGACGAGGCGCTGGCCGAGTTCCTGACGGTCGCCGAAGCCGCTTCACTCGACGAACTACGCGACGCGCCGGTGGATCTGCTGCTCGACGTGCAGTCCAAGATCCTGGCGCCGACCACGGCCGGCTTCACAGGATTCTCGCCGTGCTGCGACGGAGATTTCGTCACCCTGCCGATCCTCGAAACCGCAATCGTCAACCCCGTTCCGTTCGTGATCGGGACGACCCGCGACGAGATGCGGCTTTTCCACGCGTTCGACCCGGCCGTGAT
>JAYURF010000425.1:0-3923 GCA_043756365.1 Acidimicrobiales bacterium | reverse complement strand
GACACTCGGATAGGCCTCAGAACCGGACGAGAGGTGGGTCGCGGGCGCGATGGCGTCTACGGGGCGGTGCAGGGGTTGGTGGTTTCGGTGGGGTTCGTGATGGTCTGCGTGAACACGATCGCGCCCGTTTCGTCGACGTGGGCGATAACGGCGTAAGCGCGCTTGTCGGTATCGAACACGCCGACCGCGACGGCTCCGGTGATCACCTCGTGACGCTGCGACGATCCCGCGGGGGCCAGGTTGGCCAGTGCTGCTGCGGCTATCGATCGCTCCGGGCCAACTGCGGGTGGTTGCGGATGTGATGCGGCCCTCGGTACCAGCAACGGGTTCGGCGTCATCGCCGCGGATCCGCCGGCGACGAACCAGTCGATCACGCACGAGGTCCACGCCGGTTCGTAGAAGTCTTCCTCGGCCGACCACTTCCCATCGCCGGCATGGGTGAGCACCGACAGGTTCGGGAAGCAGAACTCGGTGTCACTGCCGCCGGGGGCGGGCAGGTGGTTCCAGATCCAGAACGCAACAAAGTCACCTTCGACGACCGCCCACTCCACCGAGAACGTCATGCACGCAACCGGTTCCATCGCCGAGCGGATCCAGGTGTCGATGCCTGCGGCTCCGTGGAACTGGCCCATGCAGTGCTCGGTGTAGATCGCATCGTCGGTGAACAATGCGGCCCATGCCGGCCAGTCTCGACCGCGTGCACCGCGACCCAGGAACGTCTCGAATGCTTCGCTGGTGGTGATGGCGTTCAACGACACACCGTCGCACCGTCGACGAGCATCGATTCGCCATTGACGAAGCTGGCCCGGTCGCTACCCAACCAGACCACGGCCTGGGCGATCTCGTCGGGTGAGCCCATGGTCCTGCGGCCGATCCCGCGGGTGACCATCTTTTCGATGTCGGCATTGCCCGCGATGAAACCCTCGATCATCGGGGTGCGGGTCGTGCCCGGCAGGACGGCGTTCACCCGAATTCCGTGCGGTGCGTACTCCTGTGCGGCGCATTTGGTGAGGCCGAGCACGCCGTGCTTGGCGGCGGTGTAGTGCGGTAGGCCGGGGGCGGCGACGACCCCGGCTCCCGACGACGTGTTGATGATCGAACCCGATCCCTGGGCCATCATCTGACGCAATTCGTGCTGCATGCACAGGAACACACTGGTCAGGTTGGTGGCGATCATCCGCTGCCAATCGTCGAGTGCAAGGTCGGTGAACGATGACGGCATCCCCGCCATGCCGGCGTTGTTGTGGGCGATGTCGATGCGCCCGTGTGCGGCGACGACCTCGGCGATCGCCTGCGCCACCTCGTCCTCGATCGTCACGTCGACCTCGTGCGCGGTGGCCGTCCCGCCGGCGGTGGCGATCGCGCCGGCAACCCGCGTTGCCGCAGCACCGTCGCGGTCGAGCACGGCCACCGCTGCCCCCTCGCGGGCGAACAGCAGCGCAGTCGCCTCACCGATCCCGCTGCCCCCACCCGTGACCAACGCAACCTTGCCATCCACAAGCCCCATGGAACAACGGTATCTGATGCCCCGTCAGATCCCCGACCGCAGCTCTGTCTCGCCTGAGGTGGTCGACTGAGGTCGCACAACAGCACCTCGGTAAGGTCGGCGCCGATGGAGAACGCGACGACGAGTGATCGAGCGTCGCAGGGGCATCAGCGGGTGGCAAGCGGGTGGCCGTTGTTGCGGACCGTGCTGCGTCGTCAGCGGCGAGGGCTGATCGCCGGAGTGGTGGTCGGGTTGTTCTGGAGCGCGGGGAAGGTGACCGTGCCACGGTTGACCCGGGTTGCCGTTGATCGCGGCGTGATCGGGAACGAGTCGTTGTGGTTCTGGGCCGGCCTCATCGCCGCCGCGGCCGTGATCGCCGGCACGTTCGCCGGGTGGCGGCGATGGCTTGCGTTCCGCGAGAGCCGCTACACCGAGACGCTGCTGCGCGAGCAGTTGTTCGAGCACATCCAACGCCTCCACGTCGGCTACCACGATCACACCCAGACAGGTCAGCTGATGAGCCGCGCGTCGAGTGACCTGATGCAGATCCAGAGCTTCGTCGTGATGATCCCAATCACTGCATCGAACTTGGCGATGGTGATCGCAGTCGTCGTCGTGCTGTTCACGTCGCAACCGCTGCTCGCCGCCGTTGCGCTCGCACCGCTGCCGTTGGTCAACGTTCTGTCCCAGCGTTTTTCGCGGAGGATCCATCCGGCGGTGCTGGCCGTCCAGGCCGAGCAAGCGCAGCTTGCGACGGTGGTCGAGGAGTCGGTGTCAGGCGTTCGTGTGGTGAAAGGGTTCGGTGCCGAACAGGTGCAGGCCGAACGATTGCGCGTGGAAGCCGACGACATCCGTCACTACGCGCTACAGGCGGCAAAGGTGCGCAGCTCATTTCTGCCTGCTCTCGACCTGTTGCCCAACTTGGGCCTTGTCGCCGTGCTCGGCATCGGCGGTCACCGCGTGCTTGACGCCACGATGAGCTACGGGCAGATGCTGGAGTTCATGCAGTACATCGCGCTGCTCGTGTTCCCGCTGCGCAACCTCGGCATGACCGTTGCCTTTGGCCAACGAGCGGCGGCTGCGTTGATCCGGGTGAACGAGGTGCTCTCCACCGTGTCCGAGGTTGCCGACCCGGTGCATCCCCGCCACCTGCCCAGCTCCGGGCGGCTCGGCCAGGTGTGCTTGCGCGACGTGTCGTTCGCCTACGACGCGCAGTCGACCGGGGCCTCCGGCGACGAGGCGGGTGCGCCGGTTCTCGACGGGTTCAGCCTGCACGTTCCGGCCGGCGGCTCGATCGCGATCGTCGGCGAGACGGCCAGCGGCAAGTCGACAGTCGTGCGGCTCCTGACGCGCTTCTACGACGTGCAGACCGGCGCGATCGAGATCGACGGGGTCGACGTCCGCGACCTGTCGCTTCAGGAGTTGCGTACAGCGGTTGGCATTGTGTTCGAGGACACGCTGCTCTTCAACGATTCGGTGTCGGCCAACATCGCGTTCGGTCGTCCCGACGCCCGGCACGACGACATCGTGCGGGCGGCGCGCCTGGCCGGGGCGGAGGGTTTCATCGAGGCGTTGCCCGACGGCTACGCGACCATGATCGGCGAGCGTGGCTTCTCGCTCAGCGGCGGTCAGCGGCAACGCATCGCAATCGCCCGGGCGATCCTGGCCGACCCGCGGGTGCTCGTCCTCGACGATGCCACCAGCGCAGTCGATCCGTCGAAGGAACACGAGATCCGTGAGGCGATGGCCACGGTGATGGAAGGGCGTACCACCATCGTCATCGCCCACCGCCCCGGCACCATCGCGCTGGCAGACACGGTCGTGCTCGTCGACGGCGGCCGAGTTGCCGCCAGTGGCACCCACGATGCGTTGCTCGCATCCAGCGAGCGCTATCGCCAGGTGCTGGCAGCATGGGCCGAGCACGACGATGTCCCCGCTGTCGATGTCCCCGCTACCGGTGAGCCGGTGCCTGGCCAGTCCTCGCGCGAGTCATCGCCCGAACTCGGGGTTGGCTGATCATGTGGGCTGCCGGTGCTGTGAGCGTCGAGGACAAGCTCGACCGCAGCGAAACCCGCGTCGTGCTGCGTCGATCGTTGGAGTTCGCGCAGCCATACCGGCGGCCGATCTGGGGGGCGATGGCGTTCGTGGTGGTGTCGACGCTGTGCACCGTGGCCGGTCCGGTCATCGTGTCGATCGCCACCGACCGGGGGATCAAGGCCGGCGACGCCCGGATCCTGAACATCTGCGTGGCCGCGTACGTGGTGGTCGTCATCGTCAACTATCTCGTCGGCCGCAAGCAGTACTTCGCGATCAACACCGCCGGCGAGGGCTTCTTGCGTGACCTCCGCCTGCGCGTGTTCGACCGGATGCAGGCCCAGTCGATGGCGTTCTTCGACCGCAACAAGGCCGGCGTGCTTGTGGCCAGGATGACTGCCGA
>JAYURF010000424.1:0-11359 GCA_043756365.1 Acidimicrobiales bacterium | reverse complement strand
AGCCAGGCGAGACAGCGCGACGCATCGACCACGCCGGGCGCGACGATCGCTGCGGTCGGGCAGCCGTCGAGGCATCGTCGGCACGGACCACACCCATCCGCTGCCGTCACCACTGCAACGGGCAGCGGTGCCGTGGTGACCACGCTGCCGAGAACGAAATAGCTCCCCGCTCCGGACACGAGCAGGTTGGCGTTCTTGCCAAACCATCCGAGGCCCGCCTCGAACGCGATCTCCCGATCGACCATCGAGTTGTCGTCGGCAAACGCCACGGCACGAAAGCCATCGGAACGCAACTTGGCAGCCACCGCCCTCAGCCCCTGGCGCAGTGGCTCGTAGTGGTCGGCGCGGGCGTAGCGCGCCACCGCTCCCGCAACCGCGCCCGCTGTGGACGCCGCAACCGCTGGTGCAGGGTTACCAGCACCCCCTGTGGTCTCCGCCTCAGGCGGAGCATCGCCGTCGAGATACGGGCGAGCGGCGACGAAGACGGCTTTCGCTCCGGGCACTGCGGCGCCTGGGTCGGTGGAGCGCAGCGGGTTTTTGTACGTGAACTGCATCGTGTCGTGCAGCCCGGCCGACTTCCTACTGATCAGCTCAGTCCTGGCGCGCTGCAGCACATGCGCTGCGGCGATCCCAGTGTGGGTGATCCCGAACTCGGCGGCGAGGAGGGTCAACTCGGCCACGTAGGCATCGTCGAGCGACTCGACGGTCGATTCAGGACGTGCCGTAGATCGCCTCACGATGACGAAGCGTAGGCACCAGACCGGCCGATGCGAGCAGGCGCACGGCGCGTTGCTCGGCAATGTCGAACACGACAGCCACCCCGGCTGGCTCGTGCGCAGCATCACACAGGAAGGTCACGACGCAGTCGGTGCAAGCACTGGTGTGTTGCATCACGCACGAGTCGCAGGAGATGGAGATCACGGATTCGTTCATGGTGGCCAGTGTGACGAAGGGGTGTCACAGAAATTCCGAGGTCGAGCAGTTGCCACCGTGTTGGGTCAGCGTCCGGCGAACGCTACCCACTGCTCGCTCGACACCACGTTCGCACCGAAACCGCGGACATCGTGCACGATTGCCTGGTCGTTGGTCACCACCACCACGGGCGTCGCATCGGCGAGCGCGGCGACCTCGGCGCGAACCACGTCATCGGCCGACACCCCCTCGGGCGAGAACGTCACACGGACCAATCGACGCGGCGACGATGCACCGGCAACCAGGGCACCGTCGAACACCACGACGATCTCGGCCCCGTGCCGACGGGCAACGTCTTCGCACGCGTCGATGCAACACCTCCGTTGCCCTTCAAGATCGAGCTGCGGCCACGCCAACTTGGCGACGTTGTAACCGTCGACGAGCACCCGCACCCCAGGCCGGCGGACCACGTACTCGACCGCTTCGAGTGACGAACCGTACAGACCGCCCGGCAGCGCGACCGGCCGACGCGACGAACGGTGCCGCCCCGACCGCGCCCGGGTCTCGACGGGAGGTCGCGTCGCCTCACCGGGCTCGAGCGCGCGCACCCGTCGTGCGATCGTTCGCAGGTCATCGATCAACGCGGCAGCCTGGTCCGCTCGAGCGGCAAGCTCGCGGCCGAGCTCGGCGGCTCCCGGCAGAACACTTGCGTCCGCGTCGGCTGCCGGTTCACCATGGGCACGAGCGGCCAGCAACTCGTCGCGCACCCGGCTCGCCTCGGCGAGATCGGCCTCAGCCCGCCCGGCATCCAGCGTCCGCTGCTCGAGCTCGGCCGTCGCCGCACCGAGACGTGCAGCCAGACGACGGCGCTCGACGTCGTGTTCGGCCAGCCGTGCTCGCAGCGCCTTCAGCTCATCGTGCTGGCGGTTCGACACGACGCTTCGGTCGTCGTCGTCAGCACGCCGCCGCTCCATCTCGGCCCGGGCCACGGCCAGTTCCGATATGGCGCGATGGGCGCCAGCTTCGGCTGCCTCCCGTCTGCGTTCGGAGCGACGTAGTGCCGTTTCGTCGGCCGTAGCTCCGACATCCGAACGACCAAGATCCTCGAGTCGTCGGCGCCATCCGGCAGGGCGTTGCAACCACAGAAGTCCTGCGTCATCGACCAACTCCGACCCTGCCACCGCGGCCAGTCGTCGCCGAAAAGACTGATCAGCCGAGACGGCTCGACGGATCTCGCCGAGAGCCTTGGGCGGCAACTTGGAGAACTTGAGAAACGGCCGAAGCGCTGGGGGAAACGGCAACTGAGGGCGCAACTTTGCCCCTGCCGCAGCGATTCCGACGGCAAACTCCAGCGCGGATGCGATCAGCAGATCGTGAACGGCAACATCGTCGTCAACGTCGTCAACGTCGTCGCAGGCCGCGGTGGCGTCGGGTTCCTCACCGTCGGTCATTCGGCAATTGTACGACGGCTCCGGCGAACAGGGCCCCGGCGGACAGGCATGTGAACGGGGCGTCACCCGGACAGGTCTCAGCCGAGTCGTCGGGCCGATCGACCCTCGATCGTGGCGCCCTCATGGTCGATCCGGAGCACTTTCGTGTGCCCGTCGGCGGGTAAGTGGGCGGCAACGTCGGAGGCGTCGTCGCGGTGGCACAAGGCCGCCACCGTCGGCCCGCTCCCCGACAACCACGAACACCACGCTCCGGCAGCGAGGGCCGCCTCGATCGCTGCGGCACTGCCCGGCGCGCCGCGCAGGCGCTCCGGTTGGTGCAACCGATCGTGGGTGGCTGCCGCCAACGCCTCGACGGTGCCGCTCGCCAACGCGGCCACCAACAACGCGACGCGACCGATGTTGAACACGGCATCATCAAAGGCCACGGTGATCGGCAGGACCCGACGTGACTCGTCGGTCCTGGTCGCCGTGGCGGGAATCCACACCACCACAGCCGGGTCGATCCCGAGCGGGATGCGGGCAACCCGGCCCCCGGCCACAGCGACGACACCACCGAACAGCGACGCCGCCGCATTGTCGGCGTGGCCCTCCAGATCGCCCACGATCTCCAGCGCCCGGTGGCGGACCTCATCGTCGAGGGAAACGCTCCCGCTGCGTTGCGCCAGACCGAGCAATGCGCCGGCCACACGTACCGCACCGCTGAACCCGAGGCCGCGGCCTGATGGGATCGGGCAGCGTTCCCACAACCGGCCCACTCCGCCGGCGCGGGCAAACGCAACCGACGCCGGGTGGTGCGCGTCGATCAGCCGTGCGCCGTCAGCCAGCACGAAGCTCTTGGCCAGGGGTGCGCTGTCGGCGACAGCGCCAGGCGCAGCATCCGCAGCGACGAGACCGACGTCGGCGTACAGCGTGAGCGCCAGCGCGAGGGTGTCGAAACCGGGACCCAGATTGGCCGACGACGCGGGAACCCGCGCAATCACGACAGGGCGTCCCGGGCCTCCTGCGAGGCCTCGACGAAACGCTGCAACGTCGCCGCGGCCGACCCGGAATCGATCGACTCGGCGGCGCGCTGGATGCCGTCGCGCAGGTTGGTCACCTCACCAGCGACCACCAGCGCTGCGCCGGCGTTGAGCACGACGATGTTGCGGTGCGCGCCATGAGCGCCTCCGAGCACACGGCGCACCGCTTCCGCGTTCTCGGGCGGATCCCCGCCGACGAGTTCGTCGCTGATCGCCGGCGCCAAACCGAGATCGACCGGGTCGACGGTGAACGAACGAACGCAGTCGTCTTCGAGCGCCAGAACCGTCGAGGTACCGGTCGTCGTCAGCTCGTCAAGGCCATTGCCGTGCACGACCCAGGCACGCTCCGAGCCGTGGATGCGCAATGCGGCCAGCATCCGCTCGGCCACAGCAGGGTTGGCCACGCCGATCAACTGGCGACGGACCCGACCGGGGTTGGCCAGCGGCCCGAGGAGGTTGAACACGGTCGGTATCCCGATCTCGCGCCGGCTCGGCGCGGCAAAGCGGAAGGCCGGGTGGTAGCTCGGCGCCCAGCAGAACCCGATGCCCGCGTGTTCGATGCAGGCCAGCACGCCGGCCGGAGGGAGTTCGATGACCACACCCAGCGCTTCGAGCACATCGGCCGTACCGCATTTCGACGACGCGGCCCGCGCCCCGTGCTTGCACACCGGAACACCAGCACCGGCCACCACGATCGCCGCCATCGTGGAGACGTTGATCGAATGGCTCCGGTCACCGCCGGTCCCGACGACGTCGATGGCGCGCGAGCGGAGCTCGTCGGACATCGGGACCAATGTGGCCACCTCGAGTACCGCATCGAGCAACCCGGAGATTTCCTCGGGGGTTTCGCCCTTGGCGCGCAGCGCGACGACAAAGCCGATCATCTGCGCCGGAGTCGCGTGACCATCGAGGATGGTGGCCATCGCCGAGCGGGCTTGTGATGCGGTGAGATCGCGTCGCTCGATGAGGTCGGTGAGGAGCGCGGGCCAACCACCGTGTTCATCGAGCTCGGCGAGCGAGCGGGCTAGTTGGGTCATGGACTGCCGAGATTAGGCAGTACGACGGCGTTGGCGGATGATCCGTCGGCGCTCACGCTCGGTCGCTCCACCCCAGACGCCTTGCTTTTCGCGGATCGTGAGCGCATGCTCGAGGCACGCGACCCGCACGCCGCAGCTTGCGCACACCGCTTTGGCGTCCTCGGCGCTGGCGTCGTCCTCCGGGAAGAAGATGCTTGGTTCCAGCCCCCTGCAAGCACCCAGTTCCCGCCATATGATTTCTTTGGCAGACACGACGTTGTCCCCTATGTTCGTGTTGATCGGAGGTGGAGTCACCTCTCACGCAGCAATCTAGGTTCACTCGGGGGCGCTTGAAAAGGGGCAAAACGGCGACGTATGGCACATCGCTCCACTTGCCCGAAACGTAGCCCCCCTCAGGGGTCGAGGTCGGTGAGCAACTCGGCGACCGTGGCGGGGAGCAACTCGACGTGCTCGACGTAGTTGGGGTGATCGACGCACAGCCGCACACCGTCGGTGAAGTCGGCTACCTGACCCGGGGTGAACTCGAAACGGATGTAGTGCACGGCGGCGGTGATGTGCTTGCGAGTGAGCTGCGCTGCGTGTTGCTGTTCGGTGATCGAGCGCACCGCCGCACCTCCAGGGAACCGGAACACGATCGAGGCAACCTCAGCGCGACGCTGGGCGCGTTCGCGTGCGTAGGCGCGTACGTCGTCGATGTCGGAAAGGATGAGCTTGCGCGATGTCACCAGCGTGTCACCAGCGTGTCACCAGCGTGTCACCGTGCCCCGGGCTCGGGCGCGATGCCGTAGGCGCGGGCGAGGAGTTGCAGCGGATGAAGCGGAGCGGTGCCGGTCTGCTCGGTGATCGCGGTGTTGGCGAGATGACAGTCCCCGGCGATGACGTCGCCGTTGGCCTTGCGGATCTCGTCACCCAACTTGCTCGCGATCGGAATCGAGATGTCGATGTTCTCCGTGCGCAGCCCCCACATCCCGTCGATTCCACTGCATTGCTGCACCAGCTTGACCTTCGCGCCGGTGAGCTTGATCAGGTCACGGCTCTTCAGGCCGATGTTCTGCGCCTTGAGGTGGCATGGCGTGTGGTACGTGACTGTTTGCGGCACGTCGCCGTCGAAACGCAGGTCAAGCGAGGAGTCCTCGCCGCGGTGCACCCTCATGAGGTATTCGGCGGCGTCGTAGGTGTTCGCCGCGACCAGTTCCGCGTCGGGTCCGCCGACGTAGTCGACGTAGTCCTTCTTCAACACGTAGCCGCACGTGGGTTGGGGCACGACGATGTCGTTCCCGGCGCGCACCACCGTGGCCAGCGCGGTGACGTTCTTGGCCGCGATCTTGTTGAACTCGGGCAGATCACCGCTGTGCAGGAACGGTGCGCCACAACATCCCGCCCCGTCGGCGAGGGAGCATTCGATGCCGTTTCGTTCGTACACCTTGACGAGGTCGTGGCCGATCTCGGGTTGCTGGTACTCGACAAGGCAGGTGGGGAACACGGCGACGCGACCTTGGCGCTTGGTGATGCTGAGGCGCGGTCGACGGTTGAACCAGGTACTGAAACGCTGCCGCGCGTACGGCGGCAACAAGCGCACGCTGGACACCCCGGTGACTTTCTCGACCACTTTGCGGATCGCTGAGCCCGGCGGGGCGGCGACGACCTTGTTGGCCAGTGGTGCGGTCGCCGTAGCGACCTTGCCGAGGAGATCGGTGCGGCCGATGAACTCGGTGGTGATCCGGTCGCGGACGCTTGTTTGTTTGGTGTCGTGGCGCATCGCGTCGGTCCGCAACATCAGCCGCGGGAAGTCGATTGCCCATTCATGCAGCGACGGAATGTAGGGGCAGTTGATGTAGCACAACTTGCACTGAAAGCACTCGTCGACGACCTGGTCCTGCTGGGCGGGAGTGAGGCGACCGGCATCCTGGTCGTCATGGCGGTCGATGAACTCGAACAGCGTGGGAAACGACGTGCAGAACTTGAAACACAGTCGGCACCCGTGGCAGATGTCGTACACACGGGTGAGCTCGGCACGAACGTCGGCTTCGTCGAGATAGCCAGGGTCCTTGGGGTCGTAGATCGTCGTCATGGGGGGGCGAGGTCAATCGGTCGGCGGCCTGTGGTTCGAGTGCATGTACCCAGGATGGCACTTGCACCGAACCCCAAGCCTGGCGGCTAGAGCGTTTTGAGGGCGTCGAGGCCCTGCTGGAAACGACCGGCGTGGCTCTTTTCGGCGCGGGCCAGCGTCTCGAACCAGTCGGCAACCTCGCCGTGGCCCTCATCGCGGGCGGTCTTGGCGAAGCCCGGGTACATCTGGGTGTACTCGTATGTTTCGCCGGCGATCGCCGACTTGAAGTTCTCCTCGGTCTCACCGATCGGCTCGCCCGTTGCCGGGTCACCGACTTCGGCAAGGAACTCGAGGTGCCCGTGGGCGTGACCGGTCTCGCCCTCGGCGACCGAGCGAAACAACTTCGCTGCATCGGGGTAGCCCTCGACGTCGGCCTTGTGGGCGAACCACAGGTAGCGGCGGTTGGCCTGACTCTCGGCGGCGAACGCCTCCTTCAAGTTCTCATGGGTCTTGGTGCCGTGCAGGCTCATCATGGTTGCTTTCAGGTTGCTGTAGCTGGTTGCTGTAGCTGTTTGCCGAAGTTGTGGTCACGGGAGCGATGGAGGCGTCGGGCTGGCACCTCGCGATCATCGGTGTTCGGGTCGACTGTGCGTTGGATCGGATCGCGAACCCATACGTTTGGGGCATGTTATTCACGTGTTGCTCGTTCGCAACTCGTGAAGATGACTTCCTGGCCGGGTGGAGATCACCCCGGCCACATCCCTACGATGACCGCAGATGTCCGCCCCCGCTCCCCCATTCGACGAATCCGGTCGACGGTTCAACCGCGGCGAGATGCTCGCCAGGCTGCGCGAGGAACACTTCGATGTGGTCGTCGTCGGCGGCGGAATCACCGGCGTCGGGGTCGCCCTCGATGCGGCCAGCCGCGGCCTCCGCACGGCGCTGGTGGAGCGCGACGACTTCGCCTCCGGTACGTCGTCGAAGAGCTCCAAGTTGGTCCACGGCGGTCTGCGCTACCTGCAACAAGGCGACCTCCGACTCGTGTACGAGGCACTCCACGAACGCCAACGTCTGCGCCGCAACGCCGCCCATCTGGTCAGCGTGTTGCCGTTCATGATCCCGGTTCTCGCCCGCCCGGAGCGCGCCGGTTCGAGCCCGGATTCGGCGACGGCGAGTGTCGTCAGCCGCAAGATCGCCCGCGCCTTGGGATCGGCGATGTGGATGTACGACCTCACCGGCGGGTGGCGGATCGGCAAGGTCCATCGCCGATTGAAACCGGCTGCGGCGCTGGCGCACATGCCCACCATGGCATCCTCGCGCGTGCTTGCCGCATACCTGTACTACGACGCGGCCGTCGACGATGCCCGACTCGTCATGGCCGTGGCGCGAACCGCTGCTGCACACGGTGCCGCAATCGCCAACGGCTGCTGTGTGACCGGGTTCACCCGAAGCGGCGATGGGTGCGTAGATGGGGTCACCGTCGAAGCCGATGGCGAGGCGTTTGTGATTCGGGCGAAGGTGGTGGTGAATGCGGCGGGCGTGTGGTCCGACGATGTGCGCGCCCTTGACGAGGCAGCCCACCCCGACAGCATCCGCCCGGCCAAGGGGATCCACGTGACCGTGCCCTGGGACAAGGTGCGCAACGACATCGCCGTCGTCATCCCGGTGCCGAAAGACAGGCGCAGCTTGTTCGTCGTGCCGTGGGGACCACGCAGTGACGGCACCTTCACCCACACCTACGTCGGCACCACCGACACCGACTACGACGGCCCGCTCGACAACCCGCAGTGCACCGCCGACGACGTCGCCTACGTGTTACGAGCGCTGAACGCGTCGGTCACGACCGGGGTCACCGCCGACGACGTCACCGGAGTGTGGGCGGGCCTGCGCCCGCTCGTCAAAGGTGCCGATGCGGGTCGAACCGCCGATCTGTCCCGGCGCCACAGCGTTACCGTCAGCGAGCACGGCGTGATCACTGTCACGGGCGGAAAGCTGACCACCTACCGGAAGATGGCCGAGGACACCGTCGATGTGGTGATGCGCGCGCTGCGGCGTCGCGGGCGCTGTCGGACGCGCCGACTCCGCCTGCTGGCGACGACGAGCGATCCGGCAACGCACCTCGAATCCCGGTATGGAACCTTCGCTGCAGCGGTCCGCCAGATTGCCGATTCCAACCCGGCGTTGGGACAGCCGCTCGCGGAAGGCCTTCCCTACCTCGGGGCCGAAGCGGTGTACGCGGCACGCCACGAAATGGCCCGCAGCGTCGACGACGTGCTGAGCCGACGGACACGCGCCCGCTTGCTCGACCGCGCTGCGGCAGTCGCTGCCGCCCCGCGGACGGCTGCCCTGCTGGCGACCGAGCTCGGATGGGACGCCAGCGAAACGAAACGACAGGTCGAGGCGTTCGTCGAGCTCTGCGCGGTCGAGGACGCGGCCACCCAGCGCCCGCCCGCGCCCACTCAATGGAGCCCCGCATGATCAAACCGACTCCGCCGATCGAGATCACCGGCATCGAGGGCGGCACCAACGTCCGCTTCCACAGCGACGCCGTCCACGTCGGTGCGCACCTCCTTGCCCGGCTGCGCACAGTGTGTCGCACCACGGTCGACGTCGCCACCCGGGCCGAGGCGAGCCGCGACTGGTGGCCCCTGGCGATGCACTGGGCCCTCGATGCCACGGTGCCGCAACTCGCCTCGGCGGTGTGCATGCCGTCGTCGGCGAGCGAGGTTGCAGGCCTGCTGAAACTGTGCTCCGAGATGGGCGTCCCCGTCACCGCAGCCGGCGGCCGCAGCGGGGTCAACGGTGCCTCAGTGCCGGCATTTGGCGGAGTCGTGGTGGACCTCACCGGGTTGCACGGTCTCGGCGAGGTCGACGTGGTCTCGGGGGTGGTCGAGGTACGCGCCGGGACGTTCGGCCCCGATCTGGAACGCGAGCTCAACGAGGTGCATGGCATATCGGTCGGGCATTTCCCGCAGAGCTTCGACATCGCCACCGTCGGCGGGTGGGTCGCGTGCCGCGGAGCCGGGCAGTACAGCACTCGATACGGCAAGATCGAATCGATGGTCGTTGGGCTCGAAGTGGTGTTGGCCGATGGAACGATCATCGTCACAGGTGGCGCACCCGCTGCCGCCGTCGGCCCCGACATCACACAACTCTTCGTCGGCAGCGAGGGCATGCTCGGCGTGATCACTCGCGTCTGGCTGCGCGCCCATCCGCTACCGGCGGTCGTGCGCACCGAGTCCTACGCGTTCGCCAGCTTCGCCGCCGGGCTCGAGGCGTGCCGGCGGATCCTTCGCCGCGGTGCCACCCCAGCGGTGTTGCGACTGTACGACGCCGCCGAGAGCCAGCGCGGACAAGGTGGCGACGGCACGCAATGCATGCTGCTGGTGCTCGACGAGGGAGACGAGATCATCACCCGCGCCACGCTCGACGTCGTGACCGAGGAATGCCATGCCGCAGCAAACCTGGGCAGCGACCGGGTGCTCCGATGGCTCGACCACCGCAACGACACCAGTGCGCTGCAGGCTTTGACCCGAAAGGGTTTTGTGGTCGACACCCTTGAGATTGCCGCACCGTGGGCTCGCCTCGACACGATCTTCCACGAGGTCCGCGCAGCGATGCTTGCCGTGCCCCACGCCCGCTCGGCCACGTGTCATCTGTCGCACAGCTACCCCGATGGGGCGTGCTTGTACTTCACGTTCGCGGCCACCCCGCCAGCCGACGAGATCGAGACCACCTACGTCGCGTTGTGGGACGCCGGGCAACGCACCGTGCTCGCCAACGGGGGCAACCTCTCGCATCATCATGGGGTAGGGATCAATCGCGGGCGCTTCGTACGCGAGGCCCTTTGCGCTTCGTTCGATGTACTTGCGGTACTGAAGGGCGCGCTCGATCCTGCCGGCATCCTCAACCCCGGCAAGTTCGGCCTTCCATCAGTGTTCGGCCCCGATGTCTGGCCGTGATGTCTGGGCCCGACATGCGTGAGGATCGGTCCAGCGGACACGACATCGCGAACGGGATGCACCGAGCGGCCGGCCACTATGGTGATCGGCGATGAGCAGCGGGTCCCACTCCGCCGTGCCCCCGCCGGCGGGACGCGGTGTCAGCTCCAAGCTCGACCTCCAGGCCATCCGTTCGGGAGCCGGAGTGTGCTTGGTGTTCGCGATCCCGCTGTCGCTCGCGGCGCGGTGGGCCGCCGACAGTCGCGACGACTCGGCATTGGCGATCATGCTCACCCTTGGGGCGTTGACCGGGTTCGTGCTTGGCGCCGGTGTCGCCGCCTGGGTGCAGCGGACCGGGTTCCCGTGGGTGCACGCGTTGGTCACCGCATCGGGCACGTACCTCGGCGCGCAGAGCGTGTTCATCATTGCCCGACTTGCGCTCGGCCGTGAGGTGCACTGGTACGCGGCGTTGTTCAACGTCGCCCCCGTGCTCTTCGCCGGCGTCGTAGGCGGCGTGCTCGGCAGCTTCCTGCAACGGCGCGGCGTCGCTCCCAGGGCGCGGCCGGAAAGGAGCCCGCGATGACCGTCCTCGTCATCGATGTCGGCACGACCGGAGTGCGCGCCGCGGTGATGCACCGCGACGCCAGCCTGCACGAGGTGGAGTACCAGTCGTGTCCACCGTCGTCGCCGTTTCCCGGGCTCGTCGAGTTCGACGCGCTGGCGCTTGCCGCTGCAGCGCTCGATGTCGCCCGCCGGACGCTGGCGCGCCACGGTCGCGGGGTCGCCAGTGTCGGTGTCACCACCCAGCGGGCCTCGACTGTGGTGTGGGACGCGGCCACCGGCCAGCCGGTCGCACCGGGCCTCGGCTGGCAGGACCTGCGCACCGTGATGGAGTGCATCACCGCCAAAGCCGACCATGGGCTCGCGTTCGCTCCGAACCAATCAGCGA
>JAYURF010000423.1:0-3946 GCA_043756365.1 Acidimicrobiales bacterium | reverse complement strand
ACAACGCCTTGACCGGCCGGTACAGCGATCCGACGTACGTCAGGAAGATCAGCAGCAGGCCGAGCTCCATCTGCCCATTCGCCACCCGGCTCGCTCCGACCCAGAGCACGATCAACGTCGACACCATGCCGGCACCATCGACGAGCGGGCCGAATCGAGCTTGGAGCCGAACCGCCTCGACCCCCGCGTCCAGGCTGTCGCCGGACAGCTTCTCGAAACGACCCGACTGGTGCCGTTCGAGCGTGAACGCCTGCACCAGGCCGATGGCCGCCAGGCTCTCGCTCGCCGCTGACGCGACTGCACCGTCGGCGCGTCGTGCTCGACGCGATGCCATTCTCAGGGAGTTCTTCGACCGGTGCACAGCCAGGGCCAGCAGCGGGGTCGTGAACAGGCTCAGCAACGTGAGGAGCGGATCGATGGTGACCATCACGAGAAACATGCCAGCGAGCAACAACAGGTTGGGAAAAAGGGTTGCGAGCATCTGGACCATCAAGTCCTGGGCGCGGTCGACATCGGCGGTCACACGCGCTGTGAGGTCGCCGACTTGATGCCGTTGGTGGAACCCCAGCGACAGCCGGTGCAGGTGGACGAAGGCACGACTACGCATGTCGTTGGCGACGCGCAGGCCCGCCGACGCCAGCAAGCGAGTGGACCAGTAGTCGAGCAGGGCACCCGTGGCGACGATGGTGGCGAGGGCTGCAATCGTCACAGCCAGGTCGGATCGAATCGCCGCAGCGTCGTTGACCTGCCCGGTGAGCGTGTGATCGACGAGCCAACCGAGGGGCCATGGTTCGGCAAGCTTGGTCACGACCTGCAGCACGGCCAACACCGACCCGAGCAGCAGCGCCCGCGAGTACCGGCGCATGTGCGTACGCAGGAGCGGGTTGAGCAGTCGGCCCGAACTCCGCCGCCGCGGGCGGTTCGTCAGACGTACAGAAGTCGATGCAAACAAGTGATGCGCCCCGGGTCGTCGTGGTGGTCGTGGTCGGTGTCGACGGGCATCAGCGCGGTGAAGCTCCGTCGACAGGTTTCCAAGGTAAGTCGAACCGTCGACGCGCACCATTGGACAATGGTGCTAGGACGTTCTGACGACGGTCCTACTACGCCGTGAAGCCGGATCCGCCTGCTCGACCCGGGCGGATCGGCCGGGTCAGACCGACGAGATCAAGCCAACCCCGACTCGCGCGGCAAGCTCCACCACAAGCGTCAGAGGGAGGCCGATCACGTTGCTGACGCTGCCGTTCACTGAGGCGATGAACACGCCTCCGGCACCCTGAATCGCATAGCCGCCGGCCTTGTCGAACGGTTCGCCGGTACCGACGTACCAGGCGATCTTTCGCCCATCCAACTCGGCAAATGTCACCGCCGTGGATGCCACACCGGTGGCCACCCGCGACCCGCGTCCCACACTGACACCCGTGTGGACGAGATGGGTGCGGCCCGACAGCGCGGCGAGCATGGCCGTCGCCTCGGCCGCGTCGGCGGGTTTGCCAAGGATCACGCCATCGAGATCGACGGTGGTGTCGGCGGCGATCACCACCACCTCGTCCATCTCGTTCATCTCGTTCTGGTCACGTGATCCCGTCTCAGCGCCGGGATCATGTGACCAGAACGCAATCGCCTCGCGCTTTTCGGCCGCGAGGCGCTGCACGTAGTCGACAGGCGACTCGCCAGGGAGCGGGGTTTCGTCGATGTCGGCGGGCATCACCGTGATGTCGAGACCGAGCGGGGCGAGCAGCTCCAGCCGGCGCGGTGACGCCGAGGCCAGGACGACTGCGATCATCCGCCGCTGAGCGCCATCACATGGCCGTCGTCAGGAACGGTGAGATCGTCGAGATGGTCGAGGTATCCCTCCGGTAGCGCAACCCGGATCGGGCCGTTGGTGTGGCCGCGACGAATTCGCTCGCCGCCATCGACGATGGTCATCGTCGGGTCGAGCAGCGCGATCAGATCCTCGAGCTCACCGATGGTGTCGATGTTGCTGAACCTGCGACGCACCTCGCCACCGACGGGATAGCCGGTGAAGTACCACGAGGTGTGCTTGCGGAAATCACGCATCGCCAATGCCGGACCGAGGTGATCGAGCAGGAGGCGGGCGTGGTCGGCCATGACCGCGCACGCTTCGCCGAGGGATGGCGAGACCGGAACGGGTCGGCCGTTCAGCGCCTCGACCAGGTCACGGAACAACCACGGACGGCCGAGGCAACCGCGGCCGATCACCACCCCGTCGCAACCGGTGTGGCGCATCATCGCCACGGCGTCGGAGGCCTCCCAGATGTCGCCGTTGCCGAGCACGGGAATCTCGCCGACGGCTTGCTTCAACTCGGCGATGCGGTCCCAATCCGCCGTGCCGGCGTAGTGCTGCTCGGCGGTGCGGGCGTGCAAAGCAATGGCCGCGACCCCTTCCTCTGCCGCGATCCGGCCCGTGGAAAGGTGGGTCAGTAGCGACGGGAACAGGCCCGTGCGGAACTTGGCGGTCACCGGCACGCCGTACGGCGCACCCGCAGCGACCGAGGCGCGCAAGATGGCGCGTAGCAGATTCGGCTTGGCCGGCACCGCGGCGCCACCACCTTTGCGGGTGACTTTGGCTGCGGGGCAGCCGAAGTTGATGTCGATGTGATCGACGCGACCGGCTGCGGCGAGGCGCCGGATGGCCTCGCCGATCATCACCGGATCGGAGCCGTACACCTGCAGGCTGCGCGGGTGTTCGTCCGGGCCGAACGTCATCATCCGGTCGGTCTTAGGGTTGCCGTGTACGACAGCGGTGGCCATCACCATCTCGTTGACATAGATCAACCCCGGCGCAAACCGTCGACACATCGCCCGGAACGGCGCGTTTGTCACTCCCGCCATCGGTGCGAGCACCACCGGCACCTCCGGCGTGAACGTTCCGATCTTCATCTCGCCCACGGTATCGCCACACCTCTCCGGGCGTTCGTGGGCGCGGCGCGGCTGCGTTTACTGGATGAAGGGGAGTCGCAGGTTGGGGGTGGCACCGGTGTCGAGCGGTGACGGACCGTCGCGGCGCAACCGGTACCAGCCCGCTGCGGCGATCATCGCTGCGTTGTCGGTGCACATCGACCGACTCGGGAGGAACCCGCGGATGCCGTCGCGCACGCACACGTCAAGGAACTGCTCACGTAGCACGGAGTTAGCGGCCACGCCCCCGCCGAGCACGAGGCCCTTGGCGTCAACCTGCTGAGCTGCCCGACGCGCCTTGGCCACGAGCACGTCGACCACGGCCGCCTGGAACGACGCAGCCACGTCGGCCGATGACACATCGGGATGCTTGCGCACCCAGTTCATCACCGAGGTCTTGAGCCCGCTGAAGCTGAAATCGAGGTTGTCGTTGAGCATCGCCCGCGGGAACGTGATGGCAGTCGGGTCGCCGTGGAGGGCCTCGCGTTCGACGGCCGGACCGCCGGGGAAGCCGAGGCCGAGGAACCTGGCCACCTTGTCGAACGCTTCGCCGGCAGCATCGTCGATGGTCTGGCCGAGCAACCGGTAGCGGCCGTGATCCTCCATCTCGATCAACATCGTGTGACCGCCGGAGACGAGCAGCACCACCAACGGGAACTCCAGAGTCGGGTCCTCGAGGAACGCCGAGTACAGGTGCGCCTCGTGATGGTGCACGCCGACGAAGGGAACATCCCACGCCAGCGCGAACGCCTTGGCCGCCGACACCCCGACAAGGAGCGCACCGGCCAAGCCCGGCCCGACCGTGCACGCAACTGCATCGATGCGGCTATCGAGAACGCCGGCTTCGACGATGGCCTGGGCAACGATCGGATTGAGCATGTCGAGGTGGGCGCGGCTGGCGATCTCGGGGACCACGCCGCCGTACTGAGCGTGCAGATCGACCTGCGAACTGACCACGCTGGAGGCGACGTCGGTACCGCCCATCACCAACGCCGCGGCGGTCTCGTCGCAGCTGGTCTCGATACCC
>JAYURF010000422.1:0-3964 GCA_043756365.1 Acidimicrobiales bacterium | reverse complement strand
CGTGATCGTTGCCTGTTTCGTCGGGGCCGGCGTGTTGTTGGTGAGCCGCCAACTCGGCAACAGCTTCACCAGGGTCGAACTGAGCCCAAGCCTGTCGCCGGTCAACACCCGGCCACCGGTCACCGACGCAACCGGGGCCACTGTCGCTCCGGTGGAGACGACCCCAGGGGCGACCGTCACGGTGGAGACGCTGCCAGAAGCCGACCCTGAGGCCAAGAACTTCTTGATCACCGGTGCCGACAACAACGCCTGCATCGATCCCAACTCGCCGTATGCCGGCGCATTCGGGGATCGAACGACGATGGGCGAACGCAGCGACACGATCATGCTGATGCGGGTGAACCCGGCCACCAAGCAGGCAGCCGTGTTGTCATTTCCCCGCGACCTGTGGGTGACCATCGCCGGCACGAACAACAAGGGTCGGATCAACTCGGCGTACGTACGCGACGACCCGACGAAGTTGATCGAGACCATCGGGGAGAACTTCTTCCTCGGTGTCGATCACTTCATGCAGATCGACTTCTGCGCGTTCAAGAAAATCGTCGAGGGGCTGGAAGGCGTTTCGGTCCCGTTCGATTTCCCTGCCCGTGACACCAACACCGGCCTGAACGTGCCGACCACCGGTTGCTACAAATTCGACGGCGACCACGCTCTCGCCTACGTGCGTTCGCGTCACTACGAGTACTTCGACGGGAAGTGGAAAACGGACCCGGTCGGCGATCTCGGGCGCATCTCGCGCCAGCAGGACTTCCTTCGCAGGGTGCTGTCCGCCGCACTCGATCGTGGGATCACCGATCCGGGCGTTGCCCGAAGCCTGATCGACGCTGCACAGCAGAACATCGTCGTTGACGGAAAGCTCACGATCACACGAATGCTCGAGTTCATCAGCGTGCTGCGCAACTTCGAACCCGGCACCATCTCCACCTACCAGATCGAGTCCGTGAGCGACATGGTGTCGGGCAATTCGGTGCAGATACCGAAGATCAAAGGCGACAACATGAAGGCGATCCTCGACATCTTCCGCGGTGTGGCTCCGCTCGCAGGCGCACCGCAGCAAGTGTTCGAGACCACCACAACCTCGTCGGCGCCCGGGGCCACGACCACCACAGCCCCTGCCAATGGACCGACGACCACGGTCGCAGCACCAGTCGGCACGGTGGTGGGCCCAGCCGAGAACGTTCTGGGCGTCGTCCCGCCCGAAGACGTCCGCTGCTAGCCAGAACGGCTGTTGTCAGACCAGCGGGCGTCAGACCAGCGGGCGTCAGACCGGCCGGCGTCGGCGACGCGCTGAAGCCAACACCACCACTGCGAGCACCGCCGCGGCAATGAACACCATGCCGAGCAGCACCTCGTCGGCGTTGTCCGGCACCCACGCCGGACGACCCGAGGGATCGGGATCGTCGGCAACAGACCGTGCATCGGGGACCAGTTCGAACCGTCGGTTCGGCGGAACGAAGAGCTCGGCCACTGACCGCTGTTTGCCTGGGCCCACGGCGACCGTTGCGTTCGCCGTGTCACCGGACGGGCCGATCGATGGCGATGGATACAGCCCAAGTAACACCCTCACGGTGCCCGCGCCCACAGCGGGGAAGCGGTAGGTGCCGGAGCGATCCGTCTCGGTCAACGCCAGCAGCTCGCCGTCACCATCGATCAGCGACACGATCACACCCGCGGCAACGCCCTCGGCGAGCGTCGCGTTCGACGGCGTCACATCAATCGGCGCGTCGGTGGGAGCGTCGGCGGGCGCGGACGCATCGACATCCGGCCCGGCGTCGCTGTCCGATGGAGCGACGCCCTCGGCGAGGCCGGCCGTGATCCCGACAGCGACATCGGCCGTGATGCCAACGGTCTGCGGGCGCCGTTGATCTCCATCGACGTCATCCCACACCCGCCCGGTCAGGGTAACCGGCTCCGCTCCCGCGGCGACGCCCGACACCGCTCGAGCACTCCCGGGCACGACTTCGGCTCGGCGTCCCATCGGCGGAACGTTTTCGAAGCGATACGACCCTGAATCGTCGGTCAGCGTCGCATCAACGGTTCCGCCATGCGAATCACGAAGGAGAACGGTTGCTCCGGTCAGCACAGCTTCGCTCGCGTTTCGCTCACCATCGGGGTCGTCGAAAGCCAACGCGACTCCACCAACCGGGCCAGTCTCGACCAAGGCGACATCCCATGCGGGATTGTCAGCAACACCGCCGAGCCGCACCGGATCGCTGACCACCGGACCGGCAATGGCCACGGCGCGATCGGCAAGCACCCGCGCACTCGCAAGCCCACTCGGGATCGTGTAGGCGATCGCGTACACGTCCGGCTCCAGATCAGCGAACGCGAATCTTCCGGCAGCATCCGTTGTCGTGGTTGCGACCTCGCCATCATCGTCGAGCAACGCGACGTTGAGTTCAGCGACTGGCCGTTCCGAACTGTCGAACACGCCGTCACCGTCACCATCGATCCACACCCTCTTCAACACCGCAGCCGTCACCGGATCGATCGTTGTCGTCGCTTCGACGACAACGGCGGGAAGGCTTGCTGCGGCCGGAGATGCCGCTGGAGCGTCGTCGGCAGCGTCAGCCGCTGGCGGGGGAACGGGAACGAGCGGGATGGGTGTGGCTTCGGCGGTGACAACGATCCGGAGCGTCTCGTCTCCGGGTTTAACCGGAACTGTGATCACCGTCGAGCACCCGATGACCTCGCCTGGCTGCAGTCCGCTAAGGCCAGCGGTGAGCTCGGGGCAGTCGATCACACCAACCGAGTCATCACTGAGCAGCACCGAGCCGAATGGGAGATCCCCCACGTTCTCGATGAGGTAGGTCAGCGTCGCCGATGAGCCCGCGTCGCGCGGCACCGGGCCCTGCGCGGCATCGATACCGTCGACGAACGTGGTCACGGTCAGGTCGGGGCTCGGCACGAAGGCATGGGCCATCGCGGACGCCGGAGGCACGCGGATCGGGATACCCGTGGCTACGGTCGACTCGTTCGCTGTCGCCGTCGCCGTTCGACGAAGCTGGCCTGAAACGGTGGCGCGTTCACTCGTCATGCACCATGCGCTCTCGCCGGGCGGTACTACGACACCGCCGCACAGCACGTCACCGTCGACCGAGATCGAAAGTGAGTCGAGCGGACCCGGCCCTCGATTCGTCAACCGGTACAGCCACCACAGCGGATCACCGTCGGCAACGACGTGGTTGGCGGTGAAGTCGGCGCCACCGGCACGTGGGGCATCATCGACAGATGTCATCGTGAACTCGGGAACACCGAACACCGGGTTCTCCCCGGGAACTGTCGCGGTACCCGGCCGCGGATCGATGAACCCGTCACCGTCGGCATCGAGGCCTGGACGTTGCGTCACGACGAACGCGTCGAGATCGAGGCCCCCAGATCCGCCGAACCATGCCGCAACATCGGGTTCGGAGACGAACGAATCAGTCACGCCCGGGTCTCGTTCCGACGTTGCCGACAACGTTGCGGTCAGGGACTGTTGACCGGCGACCACACGCATCTCGGCCGAGCAGGTGACCACATCGCCAACTTCGAGCAGCATCGGCTGACCGTCGCCGTCGAGGAAGCCGTTGCAGTCGAGTGAGCCAGACTCGATCGGTGCCGGTGTCGCCGTCGTCGCCCCAGCGGACATCGTCGCCGTCACCTGAGCATTCGCCAATGCGACATTTCCGCTGTTGCGGATCACGGCGTTGATCGACACCGATGAGCCGACAGGCACAACCGGATTGTCGTCGCTGTCGGTGACGCATTCCCCAATTGGTCCCGTCGAAGCCGTCGGCTCGTCGGCGCGACACCCGTTCGAGTACACCTCCACCTCCACTGCCGGCAACGGGGCGAACACGCCGACGTTGGCGATCGTGGCCGCGGTGGCGTCGCTGCTGTCGGAGGTGCCGATCACGATCGGCGGGGTAACCGCGGTGCCGACCACACGTTGGCCGCCGCCGTTGTCGATGCCGTTGCCGGC
>JAYURF010000421.1:0-3975 GCA_043756365.1 Acidimicrobiales bacterium | reverse complement strand
GGCTGCGCGTCGGTCCGTTGGTGCTGAACAACGAGTTCCACCATCCAGCATTGCTGGCCCGCACCGCTGCTTCGGTCGATCTGCTGACCGGCGGTCGGTTGGTGCTCGGTCTCGGTACCGGGTACATGCAGTCCGAGCACGACGCGATCGGTCTGCAGTTGCGGGCCCCTGGCCCACGCGTCGCCCGGTTCGAGGAATCGATCATCGTCCTGCGAGCCCTGCTCGACACCGGTGCGTGCACCTTCAACGGGGTGCACCACACGATTGCGGTCGACGATCTTGGAATCCGGCCGGCTCAAGCTCACGTACCGTTGCTGGTGGGCGGGCACGGTCGTCGCGTCGTCGCGATCGCAGCTCGGCATGCCGACATCTTCCAGTTCACCGGGCTGACCCACGGTGAAGGTGGTGTGCCCGCACCCGGAGGATTCGGTATCGACGATGTCGTCGAGCGCAGTCGGTGGCTCACCGATGCTGCTGGCGCACGCAACGACACGATCGAACGTTCGGTGCTGGTGCAGGCCACCCACGTCGGCGATGGAGCGGGCGAGCGCCTCGCTGTGCTGGCCGAGCGATTCAAGCTCGATGTCGACGTCCTCGCAGCGACCCCATTCGTGCTGGTCGGTTCGCTGCAGCAGGTGATCGACAAGCTCGAACGGCTACGTGAGTTGCTCGGTGTCAGCCATATCGTCGTTCGCGACACTGAAGGCTTTGCGCCCGTGGTCGCCGAGCTCAGCGGTCACTGAACGACCGAACACGGCCGGGAGCGTCCGCAGCGTTGGTCACCTCGGGCAGACGACAGCCACTCCGTTGGCAGTCGCCGCCGGTTGCGCTTCCTGGCGATCGAATGCGGCAACGCGTTCGGTGTCTTCGTAGTCTTCCCAGCTGACGAGCCGACCCCATCGCACGTTGATGAACGCGACGGCACGGTTGTTGTAGCGGTCTTGGTCACCGGCCCCCGGGATGAAGCCGTGAACCCGGAGAGCGATCCGGGTGTTCCACGGCGGACCGTTGACGAGAATGTCTTCGATGACGAACTGGATGCCCTCGTCGACGAAGCGTTGTGCGAAACCGCGAACTTCGCTGATTCCAACATGAGTTGCGTGTCGTTCACGGCCCTTCACGACAGGGCGGTACGTCTCGGCCCACGAGTTGTAACCGGGGAATGCGAGCTCGACTCCGGGTGCCGCCAGTTTGAGCAGCAGTCTCGGGTCGCCCCCGTTCAGCTTCCTGACGCTGTAGCGCATCAGCGCTCGGATTGACGCCTTGTACATCGCATTCTCCTCTCCAGGGTCGATCAGGTCTCCAGCATCGATCGGTGCAGGGTCGATCAGGTCTCGAGCATCATGACCTGACTAGAACGATCATTCTAGTTACGCTATGGACAATGAACGCAACTCGCGCCCGGATCCTGAGCACAACCACGGAACTGTTCCGACGCCAGGGTTTCAACGGAACCTCGTTGAAACAGATCACCGACGCCGCCGACGCCACGACAGGTTCGCTCTATCACTTCTTCCCCGGCGGCAAGGAGGACCTGGCCAGGGCGGTCATCGAAACCTCAGGGGACTCCTACCGTCAACTTTTCGAGATGATCGCTGACGCAGCCTCTGACCCGGCGAGCGCGATCACCGATTTCTTCGACGGCGCAGCCGAGGTGCTCGAGCAAACCGATTTCATCGACCCGTGCCCGATCGGAACCGTCGCGCGCGAGGTCGCGAGCACCAACGAGCAACTACGACAGGCCACCCACAAGGTCTTCTCGAGCTGGGTTGGCGCCGCGGCGAAGCGTTTTGAGGCCGCAGGTCTCGGCCGCGCTGACGCCGTCGACCTGGCCGGAACACTGGTCGCGACCATCGAGGGAGGTTTCGTGCTCGCCCGCGCTGCCCGCGATGCCGGCACGCTCCGCGCCAGCGGTCGCCACCTCCGTCTACTCGTCGAAATCAGTATCGCGGCATCCGCCGAGCCGGCCCGCTGACTCGATCGAGCATCCGCTCAAGCGGGTACAGCGGAGCGAACGCGACAAGGAGCAGGGGGTATGGGAAGACGACGAACATCACCGCCGCGGTTGCTGCGTGCATCATCCAGACGATCGCTACCCACGTGTCGCGAATTCGACCGCCGATCAGGGCGACGGGGGCGCACAACTCGACAACGACGACGAGCAGCGCGACAGGCGCGGCCATCCAACCGTTGGCGACCAGCGGCCTGGCGAGGGGGGAGGGGGTGGCACCGAGGAGATCGAGGCGCGCTGCCGAGTACGCGATGTGGTTGCGCAAGGTGTCGCCGCGCAGCCAATCGAGACCGCCGATGCGCAGCTTTGCGACACCGGCCAGAACGTACGTGAGCACCGTCACCACGGCAGCGAGCCGTACCGGCCACCCGTACGCCGGGTTCGGGGCGGGTGCGGAGTGGATCCGGGCGTCGACAGCGCAGGCGTCGGCGCTCGCGCTGAAACCGAGGATGAGGACGTGGAGCACCATCAGGTTCTCGAACCACAGCAGCTGTCCCCACGAGGAGTGGTACGTCGTCGTGACCAGGAGGAGCAGTGCGAACAACGGACCGCAGACGCGGAAGCAGGCACCGACGGTGAACGCAACCCCGAGCGCGATGGTGGCAAACAGCCCGATCGTCACCGCTGGCGAGGGGAGGGGTGAACCGAGCAGCCACAGGACGCCGACGGGCTCGAACTCGCGGTCAGGAGCCGACCCCAGCGCGTGGAACGCCGGGAACCGGAGAACCAGGTACACCGAGGCGAACAGCCCGACCATGATCCGCAACGCGCCAAGCCGGTCGGGTGCGGCCGGCTCGTTGAACCACGAGTCGACTCGTTCGAGGACGCGTTTCATTCGCCCACCTGACAGCGCGCATGCAGGGTGCGCTGTCGCAGGGACGCCCGGCCCGCAACCTGCGCAACGAGGTCGTGGCGCTCCTCGATCACTTCCACCCGGGTGATGGGTCGCCGCGCACGTTCGGCGATCTCGGCACACAGCAGCGCGGCAGCGCCTGACCGGATGGCCTCGGCGACGCGCGATTGAGCGATCAAGGGGTCGTCCGTACGAGCGATCGTCCTCATCGAAAGGCGCCGGTCGTCGCCGGATGCGTCGATTCCCCGTGCGGTCGCAAACGTCGCGGTCCCGTTGCGTGCGCTCGCGTACATCGGATAGGTCGACAACGGGAAGCTGTCGCTGCCGCGCGCTGCTGGAGACACCACGGCGGCCACCACCACGGTTGCGACGATGCGACGACCCCAGCGTCGCCGGCTGGCGATGTCGGTCACACGTCAACAGTAACCGCCCCTCCGCGAGCTGATCATCTCACGACCGGGCCCGGTTGATCTCCGGTTCCGGAGGCGGGGTGTAGCGACGCGCCATGATGGCGTTCGCGAAATGCGATCCCGAGGAGCACCGTGATGCCGAGAACAGACGTACATGTGACAACGCCCGATGGTGTGTGCCCCTCGATCGTGATCGCCCCGGACGGGCCCGGCTCGTGGCCGGCGGTGATCATCTTCGCCGATGCGGGAGGCGTGCGGCCGGCGATGATCTCCATGGCCGAGCAGCTCTCTGGCATGGGCTACGTCGCGTTCGTTCCCGAGATGTACTACCGCCACGGGGACTACGAGCCGTTCGACTTCGAGACCGTGTTCAGTGACCCCGGCGAGCGGACGCGGCTGATGGGAATGGTCGGCTCGGTCACCAAGGCAATGGCGGCCAGCGACGCCGGCGCGTTCGTGGAGTTCCTGTCGGGCCTGCCAGAAGTGGCCGGCACCAAGGTCGGTACGACCGGCTACTGCATGGGCGGTGGGCTCTCGCTCACTGCGGCGGCGCACCATCCCGACCGGATCGTGGCCGCAGCGTCGTTCCACGGTGGACGACTGGCCACCGATGCACCCGATAGCCCGCACCACGTGGTTGGGCGGATCACCGGGCGGGTGTACGTGGCGGGGGCTCACCACGACGACTCCTTCCCGCCCGA
>JAYURF010000420.1:0-11653 GCA_043756365.1 Acidimicrobiales bacterium | reverse complement strand
CCCCCGGTCATGTACTCGCAGCCGTGGTCGCCGACTCCCTCGACCACCGCGGTGGCGCCGGAGTTGCGCACACAGAACCGCTCGCCCACCGTTCCGCGCAGGTGGATCGAGCCCCCCGTTGCGCCGTAGCCGATCACGTTGCCGGCCACCACGTTGTCCTCGGCAACCAGGATGGAATCACGATCCGGTCGAACCACGATGCGCCCACCGCTGAGGCCTTTGCCGACGTAATCATTGGCATCACCCTCCAGATCGAGGGTGATCCCCTTGGGTACGAACGCTCCGAAGCTCTGCCCAGCCGACCCGCGAAACTTGACGTGGATCGTGTTGTCGGGCAGGCCCGCACCGCCGTGGCGCTTGGTGACCGCGTGGCCGAGCATGGTGCCGACGGTCCGGTTGACGTTGCGGATGGCGATGCCGATCTCCACCGGTGTGCCCGTCTCGATCGCTGACGAGGCGCGTTCGATCAACACCTGGTCGAGCGCAAGGTCGAGACCGTGGTCTTGGCCCGTGCTGTTCAGCAGCGCTTGCCCGTACGGGTTTTGCGGCACGGCGAGGATCGGGGATATGTCGAGGCCCTTCGCCTTCCAGTGCGTGATGGCCCGCTTGGTGTCGAGCATCTCGACATGGCCGATCATCTCGGCCATCGTGGGAAAGCCGAGCTGTGCCATCCACTCGCGCACCTCTTCGGCGATGTACTCCATGAAGTTGACGACGAACTCCGGCTTACCGCTGAACTTGGCGCGCAACTCGGGGTTCTGCGTGGCCACCCCGACGGGGCATGTATCGAGGTGGCAGACCCGCATCATGATGCAGCCGCTCACGACGAGCGGCGCTGTGGCGAAACCGAACTCCTCCGCGCCGAGCAACGCAGCGATCACGACATCGCGTCCGGTCTTCATCTGCCCGTCGGCCTGCACCACGATGCGATCACGCAACCCGTTCAGTAGCAGGGTTTGCTGGGCTTCGGCGAGGCCCAGCTCCCATGGTGCCCCGGCGTGCTTCAGCGAGGTGAGCGGGCTCGCCCCGGTACCGCCGTCGTGTCCGCTGATCAACACCACATCGGCTTTTGCCTTGCTCACGCCCGCGGCGACCGTGCCGACGCCCACCTCGGCCACCAGCTTCACATGCACACGGGCGGCCGGATTCGCGTTCTTGAGGTCGTGGATGAGCTGCTTGAGATCCTCGATGGAGTAGATGTCGTGGTGCGGCGGCGGGCTGATCAAACCCACACCCGGGGTCGAATGGCGGGTCTTGGCCACCCACGGGTACACCTTGTGACCTGGTAACTGCCCGCCCTCGCCGGGTTTCGCGCCCTGAGCCATCTTGATCTGCAGATCGTCGGCGTTGACGAGGTACTCGCTCGTCACCCCGAAACGGCCGCTCGCCACTTGCTTGATCGCACTGCGGCGGGCCGGGTCGTACAAGCGGTCGCTGTCCTCGCCGCCTTCACCGGTGTTGCTCTTGGCCCCGATCGAGTTCATCGCCACGGCCAGCGTCTCGTGCGCCTCGGCACTGATCGAGCCGTACGACATCGCCCCGGTCGAGAACCGCTTGACGATCTCGGCCACCGGTTCCACCTCGGCGATGTCGATCGCCTCTCGGTCGCCGGTACGGAACTCGAACAGGCCGCGCAGCGTCGCAAGGCGTTTCGACTGGTCGTCGACGAGATGGGTGTATTCCTTGAACACGTCGTAGCGCTTGGCGCGGGTGGCGTGTTGCAGCTTGAACACCGTCTCCGGGTTGAACAGGTGCAGCTCGCCCTCGCGGCGCCACTGGTACTCGCCGCCGAGTTCGAGTTTGCGATGGGCGCGCTCGGTGGGGCGCGTGGGGTGCGCGGTGCTGTGGCGCTGGGCCACCTCGGCGGCGATCTCGTCCAGGCCGATCCCACCGAGGCGGCTGACGGTACCGGTGAAGTACTCGTCGACCAGATCGGTGCCGAGCCCGATCGCTTCGAAGATCTGCGCACCCGTGTAGCTGGCCACGGTGGAGACGCCCATCTTGCTCATCACCTTCAGCACGCCCTTGCCGGCGGCCTTGATGTAGTGCTTCACGGCCTTGTGCGGGTCCATCCCGCCGAGCCCGTTGAGGTCCTCGGCAACCATGTCCTCGATGCTCTCGAACGCGAGGTACGGGTTGATCGCACCAGCGCCGTAGCCGATCAGCAGGGCCATGTGGTGCACCTCGCGGGCATCGCCGCACTCGACGATCAAACCCACCTTGGTTCGCTTCTTCTCGCGGATCAGATGGTGGTGCACCGCGGCAGTCAGCAGTAGCGACGGGATCGGCGCATAGACCTCGTCGCTGTTGCGGTCGCTCAACACCACCACGCGGGCCCCGTCGTCGATGGCTTTGCTCACCTGCGAGCGGATCGCGTCGAGCGCCCGGTGCATCGCCAACCCGCCGCCGGCCACCCGATACAGACCACTCACTTCCACGGCGGCGAGCTCGGGATAGCGACCCACCCCGGCGCTGCCATCGTCATTGGGTGCGGCGTCGTTGATGTGGATGATCTTGGCGAGTTCGTCGTTGTCGATGATCGGGAACGGCAGCGAGAGCTGCATGCAGCTCTCGGGCCCGGGTTCGAGGAGGTTCCACTCCGGCCCGACCGACGAACTGACCGCAGTGACGACCTCTTCACGGATCGCGTCGAGCGGTGGGTTGGTCACCTGGGCGAAGAGCTGTTGGAAGTAGTCGAACAGCAGGCGCGACCGCTCACTCAGGATCGCGATCGGGGTGTCCGTGCCCATCGAGCCGAGCGGCTCGAGTCCGCTTTTGGCCATCGGCGCGACGATCAGCTTCAGCTCCTCGTGGCTGTAACCGAACATCTGCTGGCGGCGCAAAACGCTGGTGTGGCTGAACACCATGTGCTCCCGGTCGGGCAGCTCGCCGAGTTCGGTGATCCCCTCAGCCAGCCACCGGGCATAGGGGTGCTCGGCGGCCAGCGTGGCCTTGATCTCGTCGTCACCGACGATGCGACCCTGGTTCATGTCGATCAGGAACATCCGCCCCGGCTGCAGCCGGCCCTTGCGGACCACCTTTGCCGGATCGATGTCGATCACGCCGACCTCGCTGGCCATCACCACGAGGTCGTCATCGGTCACCCAGTAGCGGCTCGGGCGTAGGCCGTTGCGGTCGAGCACCGCGCCGATGACGGTACCGTCGGTAAAGGCAACGCTGGCCGGGCCGTCCCACGGCTCCATCAGCGATGCGTGAAAGCGGTAGAACGCCCGCTTGCCGGCATCCATCGTGTCGTGGTTCTCCCACGCCTCAGGGATCATCATCATCATCGCGTGAGCCAGGCTGCGGCCGCCCAGGTGCAACAGCTCGAGCACTTCGTCGAAACTGGCCGAATCGCTGCCGCCCGGAGTGCAGATCGGGAACGCCCGCTCCAGCCCCGGTAACAGGTCGCTGCGCAGCATCGCCTCACGGGTGCGCATCCAGTTGCGGTTGCCCTGCACCGTGTTGATCTCGCCGTTGTGGGCGATGTAGCGGTACGGGTGCGCGAGCGGCCAACTTGGGAACGTGTTGGTACTGAAGCGACTGTGCACCAGGGCGAGCGCACTCTCCACCCGCTCGTCACCGAGATCGGGGAAGAACTCGGCCAGTTGCGGGGTGGTGAACATGCCCTTGTACACCAGGGTGCGGCTGCCGAGTGATGGGAAGAACGTGTGCTGCTCGGGCGGCAGTTCGTGCTCGATCCGCTTGCGAGCGATGAACACCTTGCGATCCAGGTCGATCCCAGCGCTTGCTGCGGGGTCGCCGATGAACAGCTGCTTGATGCCCGGCATCACCGCACGCGCGCTGGCCCCGAGGCAGTCGGGGTTGACTGGCACCTGCCGCCAGCCAAGCACGGTGAGACCCTCGTCGACCACGATCGCGTCGATCGCGGCCTGCGCTTTCTCCGCATCACCGGGGTCGCTGGGAACGAACGCAAGACCGACTGCGTACGCCCCTGCGGGCGGGAGGACGAAGCCCACCACAGCACGCAGGAACCGGTCGGGCACCTGGATCAAGATGCCGGCACCGTCGCCGCTGTCGGCCTCGGCACCCGTCGCGCCGCGGTGCTCCATGTTGCAGAGCGCGCTCATGCCCAGGGTGACGATCTCGTGACTGACCGTGCCGCGCACGTTCGCGACGAACGCCACGCCGCACGAGTCGTGTTCGAAGCGGGGGTCGTAGAGACCCTGCGCCGCGGCGAGCTGGCGCGCGTCGGGATCGGGAGGGGGCAGTGCGTGCATCGAGTTTCGGCTCCACGGTGTCGGCCGACGGATGGTCGGGGCGGCTGGGGGCCCTCGGGACGACGCTGGCCCGAAGAGTGAACGCCATGTTACGGCTTCGAGCAGCCCCGCGCTACCTGTTGGGCAGCAAGCCCGCCCCTACTTGTGCGCTGTGTAGCTCTGAGAGCTACACAGCGCACGCGACGTCGCTCGGAGTCAGGCGTCGGTGTAGTTGGCAGGCCGCTTGGCGAAGTTGGCCATCACCGCTTCCACCTGGTTGGGCTGACCGATCAGCGCGCCGATCACGCGGCGTTCCTCGGCGAACTGTGCTGCCGCCCGGTCGTGAAGCAGTCCGTTGATCAACGCCTTCGCACCGCGCACGGCGTCGGGGCTGCGGGTGGCGATGTCGTTGGCCATCGCCAGCGCATCATCGAGCGGAGTGTCGGACAGTTTGGTCGCCAGGCCGAGCGCAAACGCCTCACGACCGTCAAACACGCGGGCCGTGAACACGAGCTCCTTGGCAACGTCGGCGCGCACCAACTGCGAGAGTGTGAGCGTGCCGGTCATGTCGGGCACCAAACCCCAGTGCACCTCGCGCACGCTCATCTGCGTGTCGGGATGCACGATGCGAATGTCGGCACCGAGCGCGATCTGGATCCCCCCGCCGAGCGCATGGCCGTGCACCGCGGCGATCACCGGAACGGGCACCTCCTGCCACACCCAGCACACCTGCTGGCCGAGATGGGTGATCTTGCCCTCCTGGATCGCACCGGGATTTTCCTCGCGGGCCAGTTCGTTGCTGCCGCCGTCGCCGCCGGTCATCGACTGGAAGCTGGAGAAGTCGAGCCCGGCACAAAATGACGACCCCTCGCCGCTGAGCACCACGGCACGTAGGCCGGGCTCGGTCTTCAACCGTTCACCAGCGCGGCCGAGGGCGCTGAACATTGCCCCATCGAGGGCGTTGCGCTTGTCGGCACGCACCATCCGCACATCGGCCACGCCGTTGGAGATGGAGATCTGAACACGGTCGGAATCGCTCATCGCCGAAGTTTGCCAGGTCAGGTCTTTACTGCCTGCAGCGTGTAGCTGGCGGCAAGGCGCTCGGGGTTCTCGCGCAGCGTCCACTCACCGATCTCGTCTTCCACCATCGCCTCGCCCGCCGGGTTCCACGGCAGGCTGCGGTGCTCTTCGAACGCCGTCATCGTCAGCCCGGCATCCATCACCGCCGTGATGATCTCACCGAGCCCATGGTTGAACGAGATGATGTCCGGCGATACCAGTTCGCCCTCGTGCTCGACGTAGGTACTGGTCTCGGTGAACCGCGTGCCGCCGTCGGTCTCGAAGTACGGGTACTCGATCACCAGCAACCCGTCGGGGCGCGGATCACTGAGCGCCCACACCACCGGATGACCCTCGCGGATGAACAGGCGCCCACCGGGACGCAGCAGGCCTGCCACCACCTGCGCCCACCGCCGGATGTCGGGCAACCAGCACAGCGCGCCGACGCCGGTGTACACAAGGTCGAAACGCCCAGCGCCGAGTGCCTCGACCGCGTCGTAGGTGTCGCTCAGGACGTAATCGATCGCGACATCGCAATCGGCAGCGAGCCCCCTCGCCACATCGAGCGCGGACAGCGAGAAGTCGAGCCCGGTCATCCGCGCCCCGAGCCTCGCGAGAGACAGCGTGTCGGTCCCGATGTGACATTGCAGGTGCACGGCGTCGAGGCCGGCGACGTTGCCGAGGCGCGGCTGATCGAAGCGCACCACGCCCGACATGTAGCCGGGGTCGGCCCGGAACCGGTCGAGACCGTACCCCTGCTCGTGGATGGCCACTCGGCTGTTCCAGTTGTCCAGGTTGATCTGCCGGTAGTCGTCGTTCGCCACCACCCCATCATCGCGTGCGTGTTCGGTGACGTCGCGCCGCGTCAGCTAGTTGGCCCACTGTTGGTTGAGGCGCTCACGCACACACCCGAGTTTGGGGCTGCCTGCTCGCCGTGCTGCACTGGAGCAATGGGGCACGCCAACGCAACGGGGGCCCGACCGCTTGAGTTCTGCACGCAGGTCGGGTATGCCTACCGCTTCGACTGGGGGCCGAGCGGGCTGCGGGCGCTCGCGCCGGACAGCGATGTGGTCGTCATCGTCGACGTGTTGCGGTTCACCTCGGCGGTGTCGGCCGCAATCGAATCAGGTGCGATCGTGTTCCCGTACCGCTGGGCTGACGATGGGGCAGCCGCCTACGCGGTTGAACGCAACGCGGCTCTGGCCGGTCGCCGCGAAGAAGGCGGCCCGTCGCTGTCGCCGACCGATCTGCTTACCATGCAACCGGGCGGCCGCCTGGTGCTGCCGTCGCCAAACGGTTCGGCCCTTTCGTTCGCCGCCAGCAGCTCGGTCTCTCGCCAGCAGGGTGACCGCCACGTGCTGGCCGGCTGCCTGCGCAATGCTTCAGCCACCGCGCAGTTGGCACGCCAACTGGCTGATGGCGGCAGCATCGCCGTGATCGCCGCTGGCGAGCGGTGGCACGGTGCGACCGGCCCGCTGCGACCGGCCGTGGAGGACCTGCTCGGCGCGGGAGCGATCCTCGCCGCGCTCGATCCGTCGGCGTCGCTGTCAGCACCGCACTGCTCGCCCGAAGCAGCCGCGGCACAGGCCGCATTCGTCGCGCTGAGGCAGCGACTGCACGACACGTTGCTGGAGTCGTCGTCCGGTCGCGAACTGGTGGCCCGTGGGTGGGCGGACGACGTGGCTACGAGCGCTGCGCTCGATGCCACGGACCGCGCCGCTCGCCTTGTGGATGAAGCCTTCGTCGGCACGTGAGCGCGCCGCGCGGTTACTCCTCGTCAACGTGCGTCGACAGGCTCGACGGATCGATCGGTTTGGACGATTCGGTCGTCGGCAACGGTTCGCGCAGCTCGATGTCCATGTCGCGTAGAACGGTCGCGATTCTCCGGCGGAGCTCGCGGGCGACCTTCCACTGCTGGGCCGGCAGCGTGCGGCCCGACATCCGCAACTGCACCGACTCGGTACCGAGATCATCGACCCCCGACACCCGCGGACCATCGATCAGCAGCGGTGTCCATGCCGGGTCAGCGGCGAGTGCAGAACCGACCACGTCGAGGCGGGCGGCCACCCGTTCCAGGTCGACATCGCGATCGAGCGGCACGATGACGATCATCCGCGACCAGTCGCGTGACGCGTTCACCGTCTGACGCAGCTCACCATTGGCAACCGTGACGAGGTCGCCGTCAAGGGTGCGCAGCTTGGTGACGCGCAACGTCATCTCCTCGACGTGGCCCTCGACCCAGCCGACCATCGACATGGGCCCAACCCGGATCAGGTCGCCGACGCCGAACTGACGTTCCGACAGGATGAACACTCCGGCAAGGACGTCACCGACGATCTGCTGCGCGCCGAAGCCAAGACCAACACCCACCACCGATGCGAGTGGCACCACCGCCGTCGCCGGCAGGCTCAACTCGATCAGCACCCAGATGATCGCAACGAACACGACCGAGAAGTTGATCGCCCAGCGCACCGCACCCACGAGCGCTTCTCGGTGAGCACCCATGGTTGCGGTCGTCGTCGGCTCGGAGCTGGCCTGTCGCTCGGCTTGCAGCCGGCGCGTCTGTCGGCGGGCCACAAACGTCACGACCTGCGTCACCGCCGCGGCAACCACGATGATCACCGCGATCTTGATCCCGCTGTCGCCCAGCCAGTCGACCACCCGGTCCCATCTCGTCGTCGTTTCCTCCCCGACCAGCGGTAGCCATACAATCACGCGGGCATTGTGCCAGACCGCCGCGCCTCACGCCCGGCAATCCGAACACCGCCGGCCCCTCCGGCCCCCCGGTTCCCCCGGTTCCGTGTCGCTCCCAACAGGCTGAGCATGTCGAGAGCGACAAAGTTCGCCATGGGGCCCGCCGCCGTCCCGACGCCCTCCGGTTCCGTGTCGCTCCCAACAGGCTGAGCATGTCGAGAGCGACAAAGTTCGCCATGGGCCCTAGGAACCTGGGGCCGCCGGAAACCCGGTGCCCGGCTCAGTCGACGAGACGTAGGCCGGTGGGCAGCGTGCTCGGTTCGGCGATCGGCAACTCGACGACGAACTCGGTGCGGTTGGCCGGGAACACGTGCTCGCTCATCAGCACCGGTCGGCCGCTGACGTCGGTGGTGATCCGTTCGCAACGCAGCACCGGGCTCGATGGCGGCACACCGAGCAGGGCCGCATCGGCCACGCCGACCGCATCGGCACCGATGGTCTGCGTCGCCCCGCGCAACTGCACGCCGAGCAGCTCGTAGAACGGCCGGCGCTGCACCTCGCTACGGCTGAGGTGTTGGCCGAGCTCGGCCGGGCACCACACGGTGACCACCGCGAACGGCTCGCCGTTCGCGAGGTTGAGCCGCTTGACGCGCAACACCTGATCCGTGCCGAGCACTGCGGCCACCCGCTTCGGTGCCGTCCGGAACGCGAACTCGAGCACCCGGCGTTCGGGTTTCACCCCGCGCCGTTCCAGCTGACCCTCGATCGTGCCGAGTTCGTCGAGATGCTGCCGCAACGGCTCGCCCGCCACGTACCAGCCGAATCCCTGGCGGGCATGGACCAAACCCTCATCACGAAGGATCTCCAGCGCCCGGCGAATGGTCACGCGGCTGACGTCGAACTCGGACGACAACTCGCTCTCGCTCGGTAAAACCTGACCCGGTGCACCCGACGAAACCCGGTCGCGCAACACGTCGGCGATCTGCCGATACCGGATCGTCCTCATGGCCCACCATCCGCGCCGGTCGCTCCGGCAGCTGACCCTGTGACTGGGCCCGCTACCCCGCCGTCGATCAGTTCGAGGCGATTGCCGAACACGTCGTCAACGTGGCAACGAATGGTGCCGGGGACCTCGTCGCTCCAGCGCACCTCGAGCCCGACCCGCTCCACGAACGAACGCAACCCGATCACGATGACGCCGGGGTGTGCCTTGCGAGCTGGACGAAATTCGTCCTCGGCACCGAGGTGGAGCCGCACGCCGCCAGCCTCGAACCAGCATCCACCCCGAGCCGCCAGCCGCTCCGGCTTGGGGACCTCGACCAAACCCAATCGATCGACGTAGAAGCCACGCGCCGCGTCCTCGCCGCCGGTCGGCATGGCGAGCTGGACATGATCGACCGAGACCCAAACCGAGGAACGCCACGCGTCGGCGCATATCGATTCGCCGGCTGAGTCGTCGTCCTTGTCGATGTGGTGCACTTGTATTATAGTTGTCTACATATGGTCGTAGCGCAAGTACTACGATCCCAAGCCACCAGCGCTACCCGCCACCGCACCGCACGACCCTCGATGGAGAAGATGATGACTGTCACCGCAGGAACCCCCACCGCCTTGGTCGAAGGGGTCTACGCGACCCTCGACGCACGGGTCGCCGTCGGCCGCGAGCAGTTCGGACGACCCCTCACGCTGACCGAAAAGATCCTGCTCAACCACCTGCACGATGCGAACGAGCCGATCGAGCGAGCCGGTACGTACAACGACTTCCACCCCGACCGCGTGGCCATGCAGGACGCCACTGCACAGATGGCGTTGCTGCAGTTCATGACCGCCGGCCTGCCCACCACCTCGGTGCCCTCGACCGTGCACTGCGATCACTTGATCATGGCCAAAACCGGGGCACGCATCGACCTCGGCGTCGCCATCGACACCAACCGCGAGGTCTACGACTTCCTTCGCTCGGTCAGCGCCAAGTACGGAATCGGTTTCTGGGGACCTGGAAGCGGCATCATCCACCAGGTCGTGTTGGAGAACTACGCGTTCCCGGGCGGGATGATGATCGGTACCGACAGCCACACCCCCAACGCCGGCGGGCTCGGCATGGTCGCCATCGGTGTCGGTGGTGCCGACGCGGTCGATGTGATGACCGGCTTCCCGTTCAACGTTCGCTGGCCACGTGTGATAGGTGTGCGGCTCACGGGCACGTTGAGCGGCTGGTCGTCACCCAAGGACGTGATCCTCGAAGTCGCCCGGGTGCTCACCGTCGAGGGCGGCACCGGCGCCATCGTCGAGTACTTCGGCCCCGGCGCCGACTCGATCAGCGCCACCGGCAAAGCCACCATCTGCAACATGGGCGCCGAGATCGGGGCCACCTGCAGCCTGTTCGGCTACGACCACAACATGGCTATGTACCTGAAGGCGACCGGCCGAGAAGCAGTCGCCGACGCCGCAGACAAGGTAGCCGAGAACCTGCGCGCCGACGAGGGTGCCCTGTACGACCAGACGATCGAGATCGACCTCGATCAGCTCAAGCCGCTGATCAACGGCCCCCACTCCCCCGACCGGGCCAACCGGGTCGGGACCGGGGTCGGCGACGAGGCCCGCGCCAACGGGTGGCCGCTGGAGATCTCGTCGGCGCTCGTCGGCAGTTGTACCAACAGCTCATACGAGGACATCACCCGCGCCGCGTCGATCGCCCGTCAGGCCGCCGCTCGCGGCTTGCGCGCCAAGACCGAGTTGCTGATCACGCCCGGCTCCGAGCAGACCCGAGCCACGATCGAACGCGACGGATTGATCACCGACCTCGAAGCAATCGGTGCCACCGTGTTGGCCAACGCGTGCGGTCCGTGCATCGGCCAGTGGGACCGCCCAGCGAGCGTCACCGGTCAACCGAACACGATCGTCAACTCGTTCAACCGCAACTTCCCCAAGCGCAACGACGGCTCGGCCAACACGCTCAGCTTCGTCACCTCGCCCGACACCGTGATCGCGCTCGCACTCGCCGGCCGCCTCGACTTCGATCCCACTACCGACACCATCACCGCGCCTGACGGCAGCCAGGTGCGCCTCGAAGCACCTGTCGGCGAGGTGCTCCCCGACCGCGGGTACGACCCCGGCCAGAACACCTTCACCGCACCGCCGGCCGATGGGTCGGGCGTGATGGTCGAGGTGTCACCGACGAGCGAACGCCTGCAACTGCTCCAACCGTTCCCCGCCTGGGACGGCAACGACTACCTCGCCCTGCCCGTGCTGATGAAGGCCACGGGCAAGTGCACCACCGACCACATCTCCGCCGCAGGAAAGTGGCTCACCTACCGCGGCCATCTGGAAAACATCTCCGGGAACTTGTTCCTTGGCGCGGTCAACGCCTACACCGATGCTGTCGGCGAAGGCAAGGACATGCGCGATGACAGTGTCGACACCTACCCGAACCTGGCCAAGAAGTACGGCGATGCAGGCATGCGGTGGGTCGCGATCGGCGACCGCAACTACGGCGAGGGTTCGTCGCGCGAGCATGCCGCGATGGAGCCGCGGTTCCGCGGCGGCGTGGTCATCTTGGCGCGCAGCTTCGCCCGCATCCACGAGACCAACCTGAAGAAGCAGGGCCTTGTGCCGCTCACCTTCGCCGACCCGGACACCTACGACTTGATCGGCGAACACGACCGGATCAACGTGGTCGACCT
>JAYURF010000419.1:0-4021 GCA_043756365.1 Acidimicrobiales bacterium | reverse complement strand
TCGGGCCATGGCGACCGGAGTGGACGATCACTCGCCTGCCCGGGCTGTCGATGCCGTTCCTCGGCGTGCTCGGCGGCGAGCAGGAGGAGATGGGCTGGGGCACCCCGCCCGATCAAGTGCGTCCATACTTCCCACCGGGCGGTCGCTGCGAGGTACTGCCCGACGTCGGCCACTTCGTCCACATCGAACAACCCGACCTGGTCGCGGCGATGGTGCTCGAGTTCTTGGACACGCCGCGATGAGCGACCCGACCATCACCTGGCTCTCCCATTCCCGGGTGCGACTTGCACTGCATTGCTTACGCGACGTCAGTGCCGGTGCGGGGCACCCGCTGCTGTTGCTGCACGGGCTCGGCGAGGCGTCGCCCGAGACCGTCCCCGCCTACGCCGCCGCCTGGCCCGGAAGCGTTCACGCGCTCGACTTCACCGGTCACGGCCAGTCGACAGTTCCGGCCGGCGGTGGCTACAGCGCCGAGATCCTGCTCGCCGATGCCGATACCGCGCTTGCTGCGTTGGCCGGCGATTCCGGACGGATCACTCTGGTCGGGCGCGGCCTCGGCGGCTATGTCTCGTTGTTGCTGGCCGGGGCACGGGCAACGCAGGTTCATGGCGTCGTGATCACCGACGGGCCAGGGCTGGCCGGTGGAGCAATCGGGCCCACCTCGCAGAGCTTCGTCGCCCTGACGCCTCGCGCCCAACCGCCCGACGCGTATGCGTTGGTCGAGATGTCGCGAGATCTCCGTCCACCCGACTACGCGACCCTGTTCGTGCGACTCGCGCTGGACGGATCCGGTCTCGACGAGCCGATTACGGTGGCCGCCATCGTTCGGCCGCCATGGTTGGCTGCGGTCGCCGGCGAGGTCGGCGTCGGCGTGTCGTCGATCTCCGACGCCCTCGCCGCCTACGCGTCGTAGGCGATCGTCCCGACGAGCCACATGTCACCTTGACGCGCATGAGGATCGGCGCGATCGTGGATCGTCCAAATCGGGCAAATGGGGGAGCCAAACGGAGAGGGGAACGACATGTATTTGTTCACACGTCACCGTCGGCCGGAACCGTCACAGCTTGCCGCTGCGACCGGGTGGTTCACGGAAGCAATCCATCAAGTACGCGAAGCAACGGGCAAGGATGCGTCGGGATGGTCGACCGTGCTGTCGCCTTCGGCGGGCACCTGCATCGGTGCTGTCTGGGTGGAGCACCTGGATGAGCTCGAGCAGATGTTCGACAAGCTGCGCGTCTCGCACGAGTATCAGGAGTTGGTGGCACGCTCAGCGGGGCTGTTCAACGGTCCGCTGGATGATTCGGTCGTCCATATCATCCATGGTGATCGGGCGCGCACCAAGCCCGAGTACGCACTGATGCACCGGGCGCTGCCGGCAAACGGAAAAATGCGCGAGGCCATCGCCATCGGGGTGGATGCAGCGCAGATGCACGAACGGATCACGGGCGTGCCGGTTGCGTTCGGTACCGGGATGAGCGGGCCGTTCGGCGAGTGCCACTGGATGGCTGGCTTCAACACGATCGGTGACCTGGAGCAAGCCGAAACCGCGCTGAACACCAGCGCGGAGTGGCCAGAACTGATCGACCGAATGGGTCCGTTGTTCGCCGAGACATCCGTCGCATCTGCCACGAGCACGATCGCTCGCCGGATGACCTGATCCGCTAGCGGGGAGGGTGCGCACCGCTACCTCGTCACGCCGGACGCTACTGTCGGCAGCGGCCGTCGCGACACGGGTAGCGTGAACACGTGCGTGCTCTCCTCGTCGGCGCAGTGGCGTTCGCTGTGATGGAACCGATCACTGCGCTCACCCACCGCTTCGTCATGCACGGTGTCGGCAGCAGCCTGCATCGCAGCCACCACCGCCATGCACACCAGGGCACGTTCAACCGCCGCGAGGCCAACGACGCGTACCCGGTGATGTTCGCCGGGGTCGTGATGCTGGGCCTTGCAATTGGGTTCAACGTCAGCGGGTTCGCCGTGCTCGTCCCTGTCGGGGTAGGCGTCACGATGTACGGGGTGTGCTACGCGCTGGTCCACGACGTGTACACACATCGGCGGGTCCCGCTGTTTGCGGCGGGTCGGACGGTGCCGGGTTTGGAACGCCTTGCTGCGGCACACAGGCTGCACCACAGCGGCAACGCTGCGCCCTATGGCATGCTCGTCCCGATCGCGAGGGGATCACGGCCACCCCACCGGCCGGTCGAGCCGTAGGGCTCGAAGCGGGCAAACAGCTCTTCGCCGTACCACCCCTCGGCACGGGTGCGGGCCACGGTCTCACGGTGATGGGCACCGTTGCGGGCGAACCCGACCGCCGATTCCAGGTTGCTCCAGACGCTGAAGGTTCCCAGTCGCCCGAGTGGTGCCTCGCCGATGCCCACCACCGCGAGCAGCCCCGGCGCCGCTTGAAGTTCGGCGTCCACCGGGACCCCGGCAGCGCGGAACCGCCGCCACGCGCGCGGCGTCACGTGGGCGCGGGTGATGATCGCCACCGGTCCCCCGGAGGAACGGGCCGGCCCGATCGCGCCGAGCACGTCGAACCCGCGCCACGTCCCGTGCCCGCCCACCGCCCGTAGTCCAACGTGCCATGCCTCTGCGGCACCGGACCATCGCTGCTGCATGGTCGCGATGAACGCATCGTGAGCCCTCTGGTCGTCCCAGACGGCGAACACGGCTGTGCGGTGCAGGTCGGCACCGGGGCCGGTGCCGCTGCCATCACCGGTTCCGAGAAGCCGCCAGAACTTGAGGCCGGGAACTGCAGCGAGCCGGCGGCGATCGAGCCCCAGCCGAGCCATCGCCCGCAACGCGCTGGGGTCGCGCACGAGATGGAACGATGCCATGCCTGCCATGCCTGCCAGCATGTCAGGCGTGAACTCGACGACCGCAGCAGCGCTCACGGTTGTCGCCGGATACCTGCTCGGCTCGATCCCGTTCGCCAACCTGATCGCGCAGAGTCACGCGGGAACCGATCTGCGTACTGTCGGCGACCGCAACCCCGGGTACTGGAATGCGAAGGAAGTGCTCGGCCGGCGTGTCGCACTGTCGGTGTTCGTGTTGGATGCGATTAAGGGCGCCGTCGCGGCGGGTGTCGGGATGGTGCTCGTCGGCGATCTTGCCTGGCGCCACGGAACAGGCTGGGCCGGAGTTAGCTGGGCCGGATCGGGCTGGGCGGGCGACGGCGCGTGGGGTGGGTACCTCGGTGCGGCGGCGGCGATGGTCGGTCATGCGTGGCCGGCGTTTGCCGGGTTCCGCGGTGGTCGCAGCGTGCTCACCTTCGCCGGCGCGGCATGCGTGTTGTCACCGATCACCGCAGCCGTAGCGATCGCACTTCTCGCGCTCGTCACGGTCGCCACGCGATCGTTCGCGTGGGGCGCGCGGTGCGCGGTGTTCGCGTTCCCGGTGGTGCAGCTGTTCGTCGACGGGCCGTACCGAACGGCCGCGACCGGAGCGTTGATGAGCATCATCGGCGCCCGCTTTGCACTGGCGTCCAGGCAAGGCCGGGCTCACCCGTAGGAGCGTCCCCTCCAGGTCCGGCGCCGCCGGGCGATCCCCATCGTCAGCGCAACTGCAGCCGGGACATCGGCTGCTGGCGACAACCAGAACCCCACGCCCGGGCTCTCGTAGGCGCGGGCCGTGCCGCCGAGTGTGCCGAACCTGGCGAGCGCCAGCACCACGTCGAGTGCGTCGCCGCGCCGCGACAGCAGCCTCGGTAGGGGCAGCACCTGGGCGACCAGCACTACGGCGAGGTCGAGTAGCTGGCGGTGGACCGGTTCCACTCCTGGCAGTGCGAGCGACCGGCCCCAGCCACGCCAGGTGCCGGCCAGATCGTCGTACATCCGGGTGGACATCAGCTCGGCTCCGTCGAGCATGGCAACAACCCAGCCGGCGCCGGCCAGGTGTCGGGCGAGAGCGACGTCTTCCACCACGGCACCGGCAACCGGGTGCATACCGCCGGCGGCCAGCAGTGAACGCCGCCGGAAGGCCATGCACTGGCCGTTGGCCAGGTGCCGATCGGCGCGCACCC
>JAYURF010000418.1:0-4021 GCA_043756365.1 Acidimicrobiales bacterium | reverse complement strand
TTCGATGGCGGCATCCTTCCTTCGGTCTCATCCCGCCCGATGAATTCATCTCCATCGCCGAAGACACTGGCCTCATCAAGGCGCTCACGATGAACGTTCTCGACCAAACCCTCGAACGCTGCCGTCGGTGGAAAGAGCAAGGGGTTGAGCAGTACGTTGCCATCAACCTGTCGGCGCGCAGCCTGCTCGACACGAGTCTTCCCGACGCGGTCGCTGATCGACTTCGACGATGGGGCATCGATGGGACGTCGATCACATTCGAGATCACCGAGTCCGCCATCATCGACGATCACGAGACCGCCGCTGCGATCTGTCACGGCTTGAGCCGACTCGGCATTCGCTTGTCCATCGACGACTTCGGCACGGGGTACTTCTCGATGTCTGGCCTTCGCAACCTCCCGATCGATGAGATCAAGATCGACCGTGCCTTCGTCTCGTCGATGACCTCGGAGGAGAAGGATGCGTTCATCGTCCACTCGACGATCACCCTCGGCAAGAGCCTGGGACTTCGCGTCGTGGCGGAAGGCGTCGAGGACGAGGCAACCCTCGCCGAACTGCGTGCTCTGGGTTGCGACTTCGCCCAAGGTTTCCTGATGAGCCGGCCAATGGAGGGTGATCAGCTGGTGCCCTGGATACGAACCTGGCGACGGAGCCGACTCGTCGCCGGCACGTCGCTCACGTCGGAGCTGGAAGCGCCACCGTTGGTGCTCGCGGCACCAGCGCAGGGCGACATGCACGGCAGCCGGTAACGTCCGGCTGTGCCCGAGCGCGGTGTACCTGCGAGACCTGCGGATCAGCTTCGGCTCCGGTCGGCGCGAGCCGACGACATCGAGCGGCTGTGTGCGCTCCACAACCGCAGCGAGGCCCACGACGGCGTGCCGCGGGTGTTGCAGGTGGAAGAACTACGCGAGGAGCTCGACGATGAGACCATCGTGCTGGCCACCGACGTGCGCATCGCCGAGTTCGAGGGCGAGACCGTCGGGTATGTGTACACCGCGCACATGCCCTCCGACGTGCGGCTGGAGAAGTGCATGGTGTTCGGCCAGGTCGACCCCGACTGGCGCGGTCGGGGTATCGGCACGGCGCTTCTGACGTGGGGGACCCAGCGGGCCAGGCAGCAGTTGGCCACCTCCACCAACGACTTGCCGAAGTTCATCCGCGTTGATGCCTACGACTTCATCGAGTCCGCCACGCAATTGCATGCCCTGATGGGTTTCGTGCCCGAGCGGTGGTTCGAAGAGCTACTTCGCCCGCTCAACGATCTGCCCCCGCTCGTGACCGTGGACGGCATCGACATCGCTGACTGGCCGGCTGCGAGCGACAACCGCGACGACGAGATTCGCGTCGTCAAGAACACTGCGTTCGCGGATCATTGGGCATCATCGCCGACGAGTGCCGAACAGTGGGCTCACGACGTCCGCGGCTTCGGGGCCCGCCCCGACCTCAGCGTGGTCGCGGTCGAGCGTGCCAGTGGGCGAATCGTCGGCCTCAGCCTGAACCACCGCTACGTTGCCGACGACGAACTGATCGGCCGAAGCGACGGGTGGATCAGCACTCTGGCCACCCTCGCCGAGTTTCGTGGGTGCGGCGTCGCTTCGGCGCTGATCGTTGCCTCGCTCCACCGTTTCGCTGCGGCAGGGCTCTCCCACGCCTCGATCGCGGTCGACGGCGACAGCCCGACCGGTGCAGCGCGTCTGTACCGCGCACTCGGGTTCGCTCCGGTGATGCGATCGGTGGCCTCGCAAATCCGAGTGAACTGAGCCGGGCACTTCAGGGCCGAGTCTTCAATGCCAACGCCTTTCAGTGGTGTAGCAGCGTGGCGATGTGGGCACGGAGCGCGTCGATTCCGGTGCCTTTCGAGGAGCTGACCCACATCACATCGCCCTCCTCGAGTTGGCATGCCCGCGAGATCTGTTGCTTGCGTCCGGCCAGCCGTGACGGCCGCACCTTGTCGCATTTGGTGGCCACGATCACCGTGGGAATCTCGTTGGCGTACACCCAGTCGAGCATCTGCAGATCGAGCTTGGTCGGCCCGATCTCGCCGTCGACCAGCAACAGCAGCGCTTGCAGTGCGTCGCGTCCGAGGAGGTAGCCCTCGATCATCGGTTGCCACGTCTTCTTCTCGCGGGTCGGTACGGCGGCAAAGCCGTAGCCGGGTAGGTCGACCACGGTTGCCCCCGACGGCAGGGTGAACAGGTTGATCAGCTGTGTTCGCCCTGGGGTGTTCGAGACCCTGGCCAGTTGCTTGCGGTTGGCCAGCGCGTTGATCAGCGCCGACTTGCCAACATTGGAGCGGCCGACGAGGGCGATCTCGGCGGGGGAATCGGGCAGGTCGGTCGCCCGTTTGGCCGAGGTGACGAACTCGAGCTGCAACGGTCCGGCCATCTGTCCAGGCTACGGCCGGCGTGTCAGGCTACGGCGGAACGCAATCAGCCGCAGGAAGGCGACCCGTGGGGATCGCCGCCTACGGCTGACGCTGTTGTGGTCGAGACCGGCGTCGATCCGGTGACCCCACGCTTTTCAGGCGTGTGCTCTGCCGACTGAGCTACTCGACCGAGTGAACTACTTCCAAAAAGTACTTACTTTCCGCACGGGTGCTTGCGCACCCGTAGCGGTCCCGACGGGACTCGAACCCGCGACCTCCGGCTTGACAGGCCGGCGTGAACTCCAGCTTCACCACGGGACCAAACTGTTGATCAGCTTGATCTTGCACCCCCAACGGGATTCGAACCCGTGCCGCCACCTTGAAAGGGTGGTGTCCTAGGCCACTAGACGATGGGGGCTAGGGGACATCTCCGGTTGAGAGCGTCGAAACACTAGCACGGACCCTGCGATTTGCCACCCGGGTTTGTCCGGCGGGTTCCCGGGGAGCACCCGCGGCGGCAGGCGCAGCACTACGGTCACGCCATGCGTCTCGATGTCCAACCGAGCCTGGACCGGGCCGACTACGTGTTTCACCACACGGTCCGCGTCCGCTTCGCCGAAACCGACGCGATGGGCATCGTCCACCACAGCAACTACCTGGTGTACCTGGAACAGGCTCGGGTCGAGTACCTCCGCAGCATTGGCCGGCCGTACACCGAACTGCGTCGCGAGGGGATCGATCACGCAGTACTCGAATGCTTCGTCCAGTACCGGACCCCGTTGCGCTTCGACGACCAAGCAGAGGTGTCGCTGGCGCTCGCATCCGCGACCCGCACGACGTTCCAGATCATGTACCTGGTCACCGTTGCGGGCACGATCTGCGCAACTGCAGCCACCGCCCACGGAGCGATCAACGCTGCCGGGCGTCCCGTGCGGCTGCCGACGTGGCTCAGCGAACTGGGTCGCGAGACTCGCCGCGAGAACCCGGCCGACTGAGGCCACACACCGCGAGGCGTCACCACCGTGCGTGCTGGTTACTGACGATCGGGTTACAGATCGACGCCAAACAGCGCGCGTTCCCGACGACAACCTTGTGACTGCTTACAGTCGCGCCATGCGATTTCGCCGAGTAGGTGCAGCCGCGGCACTCGGGTACCTCCTCGGAACCTTCCCAACTGCCGATGTGGTTGCTCGTCGTGTCAGTGGCGGAGCAGTCGACATGCGCCGCGATGGCAGCGGCAACCCTGGCGGGGCGAATGCGGTCACGTTGCTGGGCAAGAAGGCCGGCTACACGGTGATGGGGGTGGACATCGGCAAAGGCGTGGTCGCGTCGTTGGTCGGAGGTCTGATCGCTGGCCCGACCGGGGCGCACCTGGCTGGAACCGGATCGGTCGTCGGTCATTGCCTGCCTGTCTGGAACGGGGGCAAAGGCGGCAAAGGAGTTGGTGCGAGCGTCGGGCAGTGCCTGGCCACGTTCCCCGCCTACTTTCCGATCGACTTGGGGATCGCCGCAGTCACTGCGTCGAGTGGCCGCTGGAAGCAGCGTGCCTTTGCTGCCACGATCGTGTCCAGCGTGTGCTGGGTCGTCGGCGCTGTCGTGTGGTGGCGTCGCTCGTTACCGAACCTGTGGGGCCCAACCCCGAGCGTGGCGCTGCCT
>JAYURF010000417.1:0-4022 GCA_043756365.1 Acidimicrobiales bacterium | reverse complement strand
GATACGCCGATACCTTTCCCTTCCACGCCATCGGGTGCGGCACGGTGTATGCCGTACGCGCGATCGCCTGCTTGCCGTGACCCGGCGGCGACGCAGGCATCGTCGGGTGGTGCTCGGTGGTCTCGGCCCAGATCATCCCGTCGTCGGCGATGCGAGTGCGCAACGGATCGAGCGCGGCCTGGTCGGCACCTTTGTAGAACACGTGCGGCTTGGTGCCCTGCTCGGGGGCCCGCACATGGGTGTCGTGGCGGGCGAGCATGCTGGAGATCCTGCTGGTCGGGTCGTCGATGTCGCCGGCGAAGATCGACTGCGTTGGGCACACGATCACGCACGACGGCTCCAACCCCACCTCGATGCGGTGTGAACAGAAGTTGCACTTGTGAGCGGTCTGGGTGTCGGGATTGATGTACAACGCGTCGTAGGGGCAGGCGTTGATGCACGACTTGCAGCCGATGCATCGCGAGTCGTCGAAGTCGACGATGCCGTCGGCGCGCCGGAACAGCGACGTGGTTGGGCAAATGTTCACGCACGGCGCGTCGTCGCAGTGGTTGCACCGGTTGACCGAGAAGAACCGCCGCGTGTCGGGGAACTCACCCCGCTCGATGTACTTCACCCACGTGCGGTTCACGCCGAGCGGCACCTCGTGCTCGGCTTTGCACGCCACGGTGCAGGCGTGGCAACCGATGCAGGTGTCCTGGTCGATCAAGAACGCGTAGCGGGTCACGCCATCTCACGATCCACGGCCAGTTCCCATGCGCCGTAGCCGCCGATGAGATCGGAGACATCCCGGAACCCCGAGGCGCGCATCACCGACGACGCGATCATCGACCGGTACCCGCCAGCGCAGTATACGACCGTCGGTGCTCCCGGATCGAGTTCGGCCAAGCGGTCGAGGATGCGCGGCAGCGGCACCTCGAGCGCACCTTCGATCTTGCCGGCGGCCACCTCGCCAGGGCCGCGCACATCGACGATCTGCAGGTCGTCCACGGCTTCACGCCGCCTGTTCAACTCGGCAACGGTGAGCCGCGACGCGGTGGCGGTCCAGTGGGGGTTTTCGAGGAACGCCGTCACCGGATCGGACAGGCAGCCGATCACCCGGTCGAAGCCGATTCGCGCCAGCCGGTTCCTGGCCTCCACCTCGGTGCCCGCATCGCACACCAACACGATCGGCTGGTCGGCAGTGAGCACATCGCCCGCGTACTCGGCGTACCGGCCGGCGAGGCCGACGTTGTACGACCCGACCAGGTGGCCCTGGGCGAACACCGCAGGATCGCGCGTGTCGAGCACTGCAGCGCCACGGCGCTGCTGCGCGAGCACCTCGGTGAGCGACATCGCCGCAGGGGCTTCGCCTTCGGGCAATACATCGTGAGTCTGTTTGTTGCGGTTGGCCGCGAACGCGAAGTACAGCGGGGCGAGGCTTTGCCCCTCGGTGACCACCTCGACGAATTCGTCCTCGCTCATCGGAGCCAGGGCGTAGTTCGAGGCACGCTGTTCGCCGATCGTCGACGACGTCTCCGACGACAACGCCTTGCCGCATGCCGAACCCGCGCCGTGAGCAGGAAACACTCGCGTCTCGTCGGGCAGCGACAGCAACTGCTCGCGCGTCGACCGGTACAGCAGGCGGGCCAACTCGTCGGAGGACATCCCGACCGACGTGAGCAGATCGGGACGACCGACATCGCCGATGAACATGGTGTCCCCGGTAAGCACCCCGTACGGCACGTCGCCGTCGTGTTCACGCACCACGATCGAGATCGATTCAGGGGTGTGGCCGGGCGTGTGGCGCACCTCGAGGGTGACGTCGCCGAGGCTCAGCCGCTGACCGTGGGCGAGTGGTTCGATGGCGAACTCGGCCACCCCGTCGGCGGCCGACCCGTAGGAGATGACCGCGCCCGTGGCCTGCTGCAGTTCGAGGTGGCCAGAGAGGAAGTCGGCGTGGAAGTGGGTCTCGATAACCCGCTCGATGGTCATGCCGTGCTCGGCAGCATCGGCGAGGTACTGCGACACGTCACGCTGGGGATCGACCACCACCGCTCGGCCCGAGCCCTCGTCACCCACCAGGTACGAGGCGTGTGACAGGCACGCGAGGTAGTACTGCTTGAAGATCATCGAATAGCCTCCAGATCAGATCGAGAACACCGAATGTCCGTACCATACGATACTCTGCGCCCCGATGCCAACCACCCAACTCGCCTCCGGAGGAGCCCACCATGAACCTGTTACCTGATCGACTCGCCTGGTACGTCGCCGGCCCCGCTCTCGGTTTGCTGGTCGTCGGATTGTTCCTCGTCGCCAACCAGCCGCTCGGAGCAAGCGGGGCGTACGTGCACACGGCCAAGCTCGTCCGCCGCCACGCCGACACCGTTCGCTGGCGAGCCTGGTACTTCATCGGCATCTTCGCGGGCGGGGCGCTTGCGCTGGTGCTCGGAACCGGCATTGAGGTCCGGTCCGGCTACGACAGCCTCGTCGACCAGTTCTCCCTGCCCGTCGCCGCGGCCGTGGTGTTCGTCGGTGCGATCGTGATGGGCTACGGGGCACGGATGGCCGGCGGATGCACCTCGGGCCACGGCATCTGCGGTACCGCTCAGCGCTCGGCCGCGAGCTGGGTCGCCACCGCCACGTTCATGGCATCGGGAGTCGCTGTCACGTTCGTGCTTCGCCTCGTCACCGGCGGCGACCTGTGAACCGCCGCCTCGACCTGATCGGCCTCCTGTTCGGAGCTGGGTTCGGATTCGTGCTCGGAGCCGCCCGCCTGCACGAGTACGAGACGATCCACCGCATGCTGCGCTTCGATGAGTTCGACGTGTTCTTGCTCATGGGCGCAGCCATCGCCACATCCCTGCCGCTTCTGTGGCTGCTCGAGCGGCGCGGCACCACCACCATGTTGGCCGGGCCGCTGCGCCTGTCGCGATCCAAGCCCGAGCGTCACCACGTGATCGGAGGCGCGCTCTTCGGTGCCGGCTGGGCACTTGCTGGCACTTGCCCGGCCCCGGCACTGGTCATGCTCGCCTCCGGCGCAGGCCTCGCAATCGTGGCCATCGCCGGGCTGTTCATCGGCTTGCACCTCCGCGATCGCCACGTGCGCGTCGCCACCCACGGCGACGGTGAGCATCGCGAGATCGAGTCCCAGCCGGCGCTCTCCAAGGCCTGACTCTCACGACCTGGTTTGCATTCGCCCAGCCTGGTCCGTACCTTGGCCACCATGGCGACGCCTTCGATCACCAAACCGGACCGTTCGAGTCCGATGCCGCTGTGGGCACAGGTGCTCGCCGACATCCGCACGAGGCTGGATGCGGGCGAGTTCGCCAACGGCTTTCCTGCCGAGCGCGAACTGGTGGAGCAGTACGGGATCAGCCGCCACACGATGCGCGACGCGATGCGGCGTCTGCACACCGAAGGGCTGATCGACCGCGAGCGCGGCCGGGGCACATTCGTGCGTCAACAAACGATCGAGCAGCGCACCGGTGCGCTGTACAGCCTGTTCCGCTCCATTGAGGATCAGGGTTTCGAGCAACGCAGCAAGGTGCTCACGCTCGAGCAGCGATGCGATCGCGGCGTGGCGGCGCGCCTCGACGTCGCCGCGTCGACATCGTTCGTGTACCTCCATCGATTACGCAACGCCGACGACACCCCGATCGCGACCGACGAACTGTGGCTCCCCGCCAAGATGGCCATGCCGTTGCTCACCGCCGACTTCGAGCACACATCGGTGTACGCCGAGCTCGAGCGTCGTTGCAGCGTTCGGCCAGGCGCGGGATGGGAACGAGTGCATCCGATCATGCCCACGCGCCAGGAGCGCACGATGCTCGGCATCTCGGCGAAGGAGCCGGCCTTTCTCGTTGAGCGGTTCACATCACACCAGGGCCGGCCGCTCGAGTGGCGTCGCACGATCATTCGCGGCGACCTGTACACCTTCCTGACCAGCTGGACCGACACCGGGGCCCAGCGGGAGAAGCCCACCTTCTCGCCGATCGGCACGTAATCGCTACTGGTGCTCAGGCGGCGACCGCGTCGAGGTGATC
>JAYURF010000416.1:0-4051 GCA_043756365.1 Acidimicrobiales bacterium | reverse complement strand
CGATGTGCATGCACACAACAGTGCCGGTGTCTTCGCACGCCTTGAAGAACGGGTCCCAGTAATCGAGGTGGAGGCCCGGAAGGCCGAGCTTTTCGGGGTTCTCGGAGAAGGTGACGGCGTGGCAGCCCTTGGCGGCGGTGCGGCGGATCTCGGCGGCCATCAGGTCGACGTCCCACAGCGGCATGACCGACATCGGGATGATGCGTTCCGGGTAGGTGCCGGCCCACTCGTCGATGTGCCAGTCGTTGTAGGCGCGAACGCAGGCGAGGGCGAGGTCTTTGTCGGTGGCTCGCAGGAACAACTGGCCGCAGAAGTGCACGAACGTCGGGAAGTTGATCGACCCGAGCACGCCGTTGGCGTTCATGTCGCGGATTCGCTCATGGATGTCGTAGCAACCGGGGCGCATCTGGTCGAAGCGGAGGGGGTTGAGGCCGTATTCTTCGGGCGGGCACCCGGCGACGGCGTTGAGACCCATGTTCGGGGCGCGCATGCCCTCGAACTCCCAGTACTGGCTGCCGTCGTCGGCTTCCTTCACACGAGGTGCCTGGTCGCGATACTTCTCGGAGATGTGAGCGTCGAACATCGTCGGCGGCTCGATCACGTGATCGTCGACGCTGACGAGGATCATGTCGTTGGTGTCCATGGCAACTCCCGGTGGCAATGGTGGGTGGGTTCGGCTGGCGGCGGCTTTGCGAAGGTCAGTTGACACAACCGTCAGATGTCACGTTATCGAATGGCAGGCGCGCCGTCCACCCCACCCGCCGCCATACTCGCGTGAACTAGTTCGCAGTCACTGCGGAGTGCTTGGCGGTGACGACGTTAACGGGGACGCTGACGGCCTTGCCGAGCTTGCACGGGAGGTCTTGCTTGAGCCAACGCGACAGGCGGCTGGGGAGGGTGGACACGAGCACCTCGTCGATGCCGCCGCGGCGGACCACGGCGATGACCGATGCGACTGCATCGGTGGTGCCGACCTCGCCGGTCGCTGTCGTTCCGAGCGACCGTAGCCACAGCAGCCCGGCTTCGAGTCGTTCGGCGGCCACCGCCCGCTGATCCGGCATGTCGATGATCACGGCGATGGCCGACTCGACCGCGGCCATGCCGGCGGCGATTGCCGACGGCGGTGTTGGCGGCACGGGTACGACGAGATAAAACGCACACGGCTCCTGGGCGATCCGCTCGGCTACCGCGGCCGAGAGGTCGTTCCCACCGATGGTTTGGTTGGCCACGATCAGGACGGTCCGCACGCGCTCATCATGACAGGTCTTCGGCCGAGGTCGTAGACGATCACGCACACGTCGCCTGTCATTGGACGCGAGTCCGAAGTTGACAGTAGTGTCAGATTGTCATCGGGGACGATCTCCGCTCACCCCGATTCCCGCCAGCAAATCCCGTCAGCAAATCCCGCCAGCAAATCCCGCCAGCAAAGGAGCGTTCATGCCCATCGCCTTGAGCGACGAACATCGTGAGCTCGCCAAGGTTGCCACCGGCTTCCTGGCCAACCGTGAGGCACTAGCCGCCTCGCGCTCCCTGCTCGACTCGAAGTCCGAGGAGCTGCCGCCGTTCTGGGACGAGCTCGTACAGATGGGCTGGCTCGGACTGCACCTGCCCGAGGAGGTCGGCGGTTCCGGCTACGGCTTGATGGAGCTTGCCGTCGTACTCGAGGCGCTCGGTGCCGCTTCGGCGCCCGGGCCGTTCCTGCCAGCGGTCATGGCGTCGGCGATCATCGACGCGCTCGGCTCCGACGCGCAGCGCGAGCGCCACCTACGCGGGTTCGCGAACGGCTCGATGCTCGGCGCGGTCGCGCTCAACGGTGCGTGCACGAGGAACGAATCGGGCCATCTCGCCGGCGACACCGGGCTCGTTCTCGGCGGTGTGCACGCCACCACGCTGATCGTGCGCATCGGCGACGACCTTGCCATCGTGCCCGCCAATCAGATGACCGCAGTGACGGTCGACGGGCTCGACCCCACTCGCCGGGTCGTCCGGTACGACACCGCGAACGTGAGGGTCGACGATGGCGACATGATCGCCGGCGGCGCCGCCTCTGCGATCGCAATTGCCCGCTCGCTGGCGGCTGCGGAAGCGGCCGGTGGAGCGGCTGCCGCGCTCACGATGGCGCTCGACTACGCCAAGGTCCGCGAGCAGTTCGGCCGGACGATCGGCTCGTTTCAAGCGGTCAAGCACCACCTCGCGAACATGCTCGTCGATGTCGAGCTTGCTGGTGCTGTCGCATGGGACGCAGCCCGCGCCGCCGGGCGCGGTGCTCAGGGCCAGCTTGCTGGTGCCGTCGCCGCCACCCAGGCGCTGCCCGCGTTCCGCCGATGTGCCGAGAAGAGCATCCAGATCCTCGGTGGCATCGGATTCACGTGGGAGCACGACGCCCACCTCTACCTGCGCCGGGCCTTGGTTGTCGCCACGCTGTTCGGCCGCGACGCGGCGACCGACGTGGTCTCGCTGACCGAGGCTGGGGCGCTTGCGAACGAGGGGATCGATCTGCCTGCCGAGGCCGAGACGTACCGTGCCGAGGCCCAGACCTTCAAGCAGGGTTACGACGCGTTGCCCGAGGGTGAGCGCCTCGCTGCGCTCATCGAGTCGGGCTACTGCATGCCACATTGGCCCAAGCCGTGGGGTCGCGCCGCAGGTGCGGTCGAGCAGCTCGTGATCGACGAGGAGCTGCCCGACCTGGCGCGGCCGCAGCTCGGTATCGGCACCTGGGTGCTGCTCACGATCCTCCAGCACGCCACCGACGACCAGATCCGGCGCTGGATCCGGCCGAGCCTCGACGGCGACCTCTATTGGTGCCAGCTCTTCAGCGAGCCCAACGCCGGCTCCGACGCAGCGGCGGTCCAGACCCGCGCCACCCGCGTCGACGGCGGCTGGCTCGTGAACGGCCAGAAGGTCTGGACGAGCGGCGCCCAGAACAGCACACACGGTCTGGCGACCGTCCGCACCGACGCGACCGTGGCCAAGCATGCCGGTGTGTCGACGTTCGCGATCGACATGCGGGCCACGGGTGTCCAGGTTCGGCCGCTGCGCGAGATCACCGGCGAGGCCCTCTTCAACGAGGTCTTCTTCGACGACGTGTTCGTGCCCGACGACGACGTTGTCGGCGAGGTCAACCAGGGCTGGACCGTCGCTCGCGCCACGCTCGGCAACGAGCGGGTGTCGATCGGGGGCAACAAGTCGAACCGTGACGTGATCGGCAACGAGGAGCTCGTGGCCGCGGCGGCCACCTACGCCGCCGGGGACCGGGCCGTCGCCACCGATGTCGGCGAGACAATCGCCGAGGCGCACGCGATGTCGGCGCTCAACCTGCGCCAGGTGATGCGCGCTGTGATTGGTGCAGGCCCCGGTCCCGAGGGAGCGGTCACGAAGCTGCTGTCCGCCGAGCACGCCCAGCGGGTCAGCTCGCTGGCGCTCCGTATAGCCGGCGAGGCCGGCATCGGTGACGGTGAGTCACGTATCCAGTTCCAGTACCTGTTCGACCGCTGCCTCACCATCGCGGGTGGCACCTCGGAGATCGTTCGGAACATCATCGCCGAGCGCATCCTCGGCCTGCCCCGCGACCCCCTCGCGAAGTGAACGGACACCCGGTCGCCGAGATGCGCACACCAAACTGGAAGGGTTGCTGACATGGGTTTGCTGGATGGACGCGTGGTGCTCGTCACCGGTGCGGGTCGGGGCCTGGGCCGCGAGCACGCGCTCGAGCTCGCTCGCAACGGCGCGACAGTCGTGGTCAACGACCTGAACGTCAGCCTGCGCGGCGACGCCGTGGATTCGGGTCAGTCGCCCGCCGACGAGGTGGTCGAGGAGATCACCGCTATGGGAGGCAGCGCGGTGGCCAACGGAGCGTCGGTGTCGGACTGGGATGCAATGGAGTCGCTCGTGCGCGACACCGTCGAGCGGTTCGGTGGTCTGCATGCCGTGGTGAACAACGCCGGCTTCCTCCGTGACCGGATGCTGACCTCGATGACGGAGGCCGACTTCGATGCAGTGATCGAAGTACACCTGAAGGGCACCTTCGCGGTGATCCGTCACGCGTGCGGGT
>JAYURF010000415.1:0-1502 GCA_043756365.1 Acidimicrobiales bacterium | reverse complement strand
CCCGCCAACGTGAACTCCTGGCCCGGCCGGCGCATCACGGTCTCGCCGTCGAGACGGGTGCCGAAGTATCCGCCGGTGAGCGTCAGGTGGAGATCGAGCTCGCCCCCATTGGGAGCGCGGAACACGATCGCCTTACCGAAGCGACGCTCCCACCACGCGCGAACGGGCGGCTCGTCGCGGATGAAGCCCGCTGCGGACAAGGCGTCGAGCGCACGCCGGTAGTCGGCGCGGGCGACGAGCATGTCGGCGTCGCCGAACACCCGCTGCGATGGATCGTCGTGATCCAGTTCGGCGATGGCGATGCCCTTCAACAGCCGGCATTCCACTCCCGCGCCGTGCAATGCGTCGAAGGCGAGCACGGCCGTCTCCTCGGCCACGAGGCAGGTGCGCAGTGCAGCCAGGTGCGCTTCGAGCACGGCCGTCGTGGTCTCGGCGTCGGCGTCCACCACGTTGCGGTCCAGCGCAGCCGCCAGCAGGCCCTGCACTCGGTGCGACACCGCCAGCGACACCGTCTGCGCATCGGCAACCGGTCGATCCTCGTCGTCGATGTCGTTGTCGTCGGGTGACAGGCCGAGAGCCACGGCACGCACGAGAGCGGCGTCGCGTGTCATCACGGGAGGGCCGAAACCATCGCGTCGACTGCGCCGAACACATCGTCGTAGCGCACCTCGATCACCTTGATCGCCCTGGCGAGCATTTCGAACCGGCGGAACAGCACCCGCTCCCGGCCAGTCGCAGCCAAACTCACGCCCGACAGTCGGACCAGCGCCTCTGCTGGGCGGACCGCGCATACTTCTACCGGGCCGAGCCGGCGCTGCAGGAACACGACCATGCCGAGCGGTGCGCTGCCCGCCAACTTGCCCGATGGCTCCGTGCTGCCTGTTGGCCGCCACGGATACACGAACCCGTATCGATCCGCCGGGGGCGGCACCTCGACGCGGATCGCTTGCGCACCTGCAGCGCGCAGTCCGATTGGCCGGTGATAGGGCTGGACGTGACACGTTGCCATGTCGATCGCGCCGACCTCGTCGGACAGGTACCCGTGGCCGCGCAGTACCGCGGCAGCCACCGTCGTGGATTTGCCGGCACCGCTCGCACCCACCACTGCCACTGCGACATCGTCCACGGTGAACGTACCGGCATGCAGCACCGCCCGGTCGGCAACCACCGATTCGGCAGCCTGGCGATTGATCTCGACCAGCGTCTCGGCCAACGCTCCGGCTGTCTCGATGCGCGCCACATGGCCGGCACCGGCCAGGTCGATCGTCCACAGGTCACGGCCCTGGCTCCGCCACGTGATCGCCGGGGTTGTCTCGGGATCCGAGTCTGGCGTATCGACGACGAGGTCGTAGAGGAGGTCGTGCAACCACGCGCAGGTTCTCGGTGGTGCCTCTATGCGCACGTCGGCGTCGAGCGCCCGGATCGCGAACGACTTCACCGGGTGCCCTCGGCGTTGAAGTTCTCCGCGTCGGCAGGCTCGGTCGCTGAGATGAGCGACGCCC
>JAYURF010000414.1:0-11835 GCA_043756365.1 Acidimicrobiales bacterium | reverse complement strand
TCCCACAGCATCTCGGGTTTGAGGTCGCGCACATCGACACCGTCGACGAGCACCGCGCCATCGGTGGCGTCAGCGAGGCGGGGGACCAGGTTGATCAGTGTCGTCTTGCCGGATCCGGTGCTGCCGATGATCGCAGTCGTCTGCCCGGCACGCGACGTGAACGACACGTCGTGCAGCACACCCTGCTCCGCCCCCGGGTATTGGAAGCACACGCCGCGGAACTCGAGCTCGCCGCGGGTAGAGACCTCGGTGACGGGCCGATCGGCGACCACCACCGAGACGGGGGTGTCGAGAACCTCTTGGATTCGTTCCGCGCACACTGCAGCGCGGGGGATCATCACCGCCATGAAGCTGGCCATCATCACCGACATCAGGATCTGGGCGAGGTAGCTGAGGAACGCCACGAGTGAACCGATCGACATCTGCGTGCTGCTGATCCGGTCGGCCCCGATCCACACCGCGGCGACGCTCGAAACGTTGAGCACCACCAGCACGATCGGGAAGAAGAACGCCATCAACCGCCCGGCCCGCAACGATGTCTCGGTGAGTTCGTCGTTGACTGCGGCGAAGCGCCTCGACTCGTGCGGCTCACGCACGAACGCCCGCACGACACGCATGCCCACGATCTGCTCACGGAGCACCCGGTTGATCGCATCGATCCGGTCCTGCATCATGCGGAACTGCGGCACCATGTTGGCAATCACGAGCGTGATCGCGCCCATCAGCACAGGGACGGCAAAAAGCAGGATCCACGACAGGCCGGTGTCTTCGCGCAGCGCCATCACCACGCCACCGATCACGGTCATCGGTGCTGCCACCAAGAGGGTGCATGTCATCTGCACCATCATCTGCACCTGTTGCACGTCGTTGGTGATCCTGGTGATCAGCGATGGTGCCCCGAACGTTCCCACCTCCTGCGCGGAGAAGTCGGTGACCCGGTGGAACAGCGAGCTCCGCACGTCTCGCCCAAATGCCATCGAAGCTCGCGACCCGTAGAAGACGGCGGCGATGGCGAAGCCGATCTGGATGAGGGTGACAAGCAGCATCAACGCGCCGGTCGACCAGATGTAGCCGGTGTCGGCCCTGGCGATGCCTTTGTCGATGACGTCGGCGTTGAGGCTCGGCAGGTACAGCGACGCCGTGGTCTGCACGAGTTGCAGCACCACCACGACCGTCAGTGTGCGCTGATATGGACGGAGGTGGGAGCGGAGCAGTTGGAGCAACATTGGTCAGGACCCCTTCGACGTCGACCGGGCAGGTTGTCGACCGGCACCGGCGCGGCGGGTCCTCGGTGGAGCGGAACGGATGCCGTCGAGCAGGACCGAGACGATCTCCTCGGGCGACATCGGCCCGTCCGGCACCAGGGTCGGGTGGCTGAATGCCAGGGTGAGGCTGCGCAGCATCCGGGCCGCCTCGATGGGATCACGGCGGAGCCGGTGGCGGTCGGGCTCGAACAGCGCGGCGAGTCCCGGAAGATCGGTTGGGGGCTGGCGGCTCTGCGGCACCTTGTCGACACCGATCGTCGCGACCAGCCGCCAGATGTCGGCGAGCCGGCGCTGCACGATCTCGACCGCGGCGGCAAGGCGTTTCTCGAATGGCAGGCGAGGATCGATGCCTGCGAACGCGAGGTTCATCGGCGCAGGATCGAATGCTGCGGCAACGACTGCGTCGAGCAGCGACTCCTTGTCGACGAAGGCCCGGAACACGGTGCCTTCAGCAATGCCTGCTGCAGCGGCGATCATCCGGGTGCTCACGGCTGCACCATGTTCGAGCACCAGCGGCAGGGTCGCGGCAACGATCGCCGCACGTCGGGCTTCGGGTGACATGGCCGAGGCCCGCATCACCTTCGTGGGTGTCTCGCGTTGATCTGGTTGCGGACTCTGGGATAGGGGTGCCACTGGTGCCGCGCGCCTCATTGCCTCAGCCTATCTGAGTGAGTGCTCACTCATCCGACCGGAGAGCCGCTGGCCACCGGCGGATGCAGCACGGACAGCGTCTGGCCAGGGTGCATTTTGGGTAGCGGTCGGGCATTCCGCCCGCGAACCCCGCCCGACTCACCTGGGAGCACACACATGGCATCCGACACGCACTCCACCTTGGCAGCGTTCACCTTTCCCGACATGTTCCGCGCGTCGGAGTTCTTGACCGCGACCTTGCGCCTCTCAAATGACAAGAGTCTTGTGCTGAAAGACGCCGTCTACGTGATCAAGGGCGACGATGGTCGCGCGCACGTGGAGGAGACGACCGATGTGAAAACCGCGAGCGCAGCAATGGGCGGCGGATTGTGGGCGGGGTTGTTCGGCTTGTTGCTCGGGGGTCCGGTCGGCATGTTGGCCGCCGGAGGCGTGGGTGCCGGGGTCGGTGCGATCGCAGCCAAAGCGATCGACATCGGCATCTCGGATAGCTTCGTCGACGACCTGCGCGAGATGGTCGCGCCAGGCACGGTCACCTTGGCGCTGCTGGTCGACCACATCGACGAGGCCGTGATCCTCGCGGAGCTACAGCGCTTCGAAGGTGCCCGCTACGTTGCCGGCAACCTCCCGATCGGCGTGATCGAAGCTGTCCGCGGAGCCGTCGGCGACCCGCAGCCGATGCACGGTGACCCCCTGCCGCCACCAACGGTGTAGCGCCGTACTGTCGAATCACTGCGCCCGGCCAAGGTCGGGCCGCGTGGATCGGTCGCGTGTCGAGAAAGCCACCGTGGCGGTGCCTTTCTCGACAATCGGTTGCTCCATGATGCGGTCAGCCGTCCGTCGGGGCCGAGTGATGCGGGTCGGGTACGGTCGGCGGAATGGATCTTGGAATCTCACGACGGCGTGCGGCAGTGGCGGCGGCTTCCGGCGGGCTCGGGTTTGCGTCGGCCATGGCGCTGGCCGACGAAGGGGTGGCCGTAGCGATCTGCGGCCGCGACCGCCACCGGATCGATGAGGCGGCCGAGCGGATCGGGCATGGCTGCATCCCGCTCGTGTGCGACGTTGCCAACGCCGCCGGGGGAGCGGCGTTCGTCAACCAGGCTCGTGAAGCGCTCGGCGGCCTCGACATCGTGGTCGCCAACGGCGGGGGCCCACCGGCCGGGACGTTCGAATCGACAGCGATCGACGCCTATCAGGCGGCGCTCGATCTGAACTTGATGAGCGTGGTCGGCATGGCCAAGGCGGCCGTGCCCGCAATGCGCGAGCAGCGCTGGGGGCGTTTCGTAGCGATCACCTCGCTGGCGGTCCGCCAGCCGATGGCCACGATCATCCTGTCGAACACGGCCCGAGCCGGGGTCACCGGATTCCTCAAGACCGTTGCCACCGAAGTGGCAGCCGATGGAGTGACGGTCAACACCGTGCAGCCCGGCCTTCACGCGACCGCTCGGGTGACGACGTTGTTCGGCAACGACACCACCGGCGCTACACGCGGTATTCCCGCCGGTGTCATCGGAGATCCCGCCGACTTCGGTGCCGCAGTGGCGTTCCTGTGCAGCGACCAAGCCCGCTTCATCACCGGCGCCCAGTTGCACATCGACGGTGGCGCCTACTCCGGCCTCCTCTGACGCCGGCCGGACCGAATCGTTCAGCGAGGCTCACCGATGCAGCCCGCCGTCAACTCGCCGACGCCTGCGCGGCGCATCACCACCAGCGATAACCAGGCGTCCGAATCTCGATCGCCGTCGGTTTCGGTCGGCTGGTGTAGCCGTCGAGCTTGGCGGCGGTATTGGGCGGCGACGTGAACGGTGTCGACTGGGGCTACAACATCATGCATGAGCGGGATTGGAGCGGCAGGCATGGTGATGGGCAACAGGTGATCACTGCGCGCCATCAGCCGCACCCGGCCTGCAGCGAACTCCTCGACCAACTGCCGGTACTCAACGGCCACGTTCTCGTGGTGCGGATGGGCGGGGTCGGCGAGCGCTTCGAGAAACGACCGGTTCAACAGCACCGCGGGTGGCGCCAGCCGTCGGCGTTCCGGAACAGGTGGGTTGACGGCTTCCGCATCGACCGCATCCAAATCCGGACCGAGCCCCTTGCCCGAGCCGAGCGCGTCGAGCGCTGCCAGTGCGCGACCGGCGCGGCGTTCCCGCTGACGGGATTCGATGCGGTTCCAGAACCAGAACGTGGCACCGACGATCGCTGCGGCGACCACGCCGTCGACCACCCAGTGCTCGCCGAAGTACACCAGCGCGACGAGCATCGCCACCGGGTACGACATCATCAGCACCCGTACCCACCACCAACGCACCCGGGGAAGGAAGAACGCCGGCACGAACAACGCGAACGCGACATGCAGCGAGGGCAGCGCGGCGACGGGGTTGGCCCAGTCGAGGGTGTTGTTCCAGCCGCGCACGAACCCGACGAAACCGAGGTCGTAGAAGCCGCGCCAGGTGTGGCGGGTGATCGTGATTGGCAGCGTGTCGTATCCGTAGCGGGCGTTGCCAGCGATCCACGGCGGCGCTGTCGGTAGCGCCACGAACATCGCGCACGAGACGACGAGCACCGTCGCCAGCCGCTTCATGAACCGTACCCACGACGCACGCGATACCACCCAGACTGCGGCGATGGCGACGACGGGCACCACGAAATGGCTGTAGTAGATGACCGAGCCGACGTCGTCGTACCAGCGGATGTCGTTTGCGTGGAAGAACCGCTGCTGTAACCACACCGTGGGGTCGGTCCCGAAGAACATTGCTCGGTCGATGTTGCGCGCCGCGGTCACCTGCAACGGGAAGCCGAGCTGATCGGCGGCCCCGTGGGTCGTCTCGTAGGCGAACCACATCGCTGCGTAGATCGCCGCGTCGACGACCAGGACGCCCCATCGCCGCCACGGTCTGCCGATGAACGCGCACAACAGGAACAGCCCGAGCGCGATCGCCACCGAGATGCGGTCGACAAGTAGCCCGTCATGCCGCAGCCGCACCGCATAGGCCACCCCGAACACGGCCATCGCCGCTCCCCGCACGAAAAACAACGGGTCCCGCGGCACCACCGGAAACGCCTCGGTCGGCGCAACTACCGGTGTGCATTGGCGTTCGGGGGCCAAGGAGCTCTCCCCCGAACGCCAAACCTGCATTACCTGCTGGATTCCTCCAACGCCCGGCGCACCAGCACCTTGGCAAGGTGAACGCGGTACTCCGGCGACGCATTGAGGTCGTTCTGCGGATCGGATTCGGCTGCTGCCGACTCGGCCGCATCACTCACCGAGGCCCCGCCGGCAAGGGCGGCGCTGACTGCGCTGGCCAAGATCGGGGTGGAGCCCATGTTGACGAGGCCCACGCCGCTGTCACCGTTGCGACGCCACGCGGCAACCCCGACGATGGCCCAGTCCTGGGCGCGCCGATTGAACTTCTGGAAGCTCCACCCGGCGCCGTTCATCTTCGGCACGCGGATCTCGGTGAGCATCTCGTCGGCGGTCAGTGCGGTCTCGAGGAAGCCTTTGTAGAAGTCGGCTGCGGCGATCTCGCGGCTGCCGTTCGGGCCCTTGGCCACATAGGTGGCGCCGAGCGCGAGCGTGGTCGCGGGCAGGTCGCTGGCCGGATCGCTATGGGCGATCGAGCCGCCGATGGTGCCGCGGTGACGCACCTGCGGATCGCCCACGTAGCCGGCCGCATGGGCAAGCAACGGCACATGCTCGGCCAGTACCGAGCTCTTCTCGACATCCATGTGCCGGGTGAGCGCACCGATGGCGATGTGGTCACCGCCATCGCGGATGTACGACAGGTCGGCCAGGCGGCCGATGTCGACGAGCACGCTCGGCTGTGCGAGGCGGAGCTTCATCAGCGGGAGCAGGCTGTGCCCGCCGGCGATGAACTTCGCATCGTCGCCGTGCTTGCCAATGAGGCTGATCGCCTCGTCGGTCGAACCGGCCCGGACATAGTCGAATGCTGCGGGGATCACTTCGTGCCTCCTGAGGCTGAGTTGCTGGCACAAGCGAGGACCGCTTGGACGATGTTGTGGTAGCCCGTGCAGCGGCACAGGTTGCCCTCGAGCCCGATCCGCACCTCTCGCTCGGTCGGCTTCGGGTTCTCCTTCAACAGGCTGGTTGCCGCCATCACCATTCCGGGCGTGCAGTACCCGCACTGCAGGGCATGGTTCTCCATGAACGCCTTCTGCATCGGGTGCATCTCGCCGTCGGTGGCAAGACCTTCGATGGTCAAGATGTCGGCACCGTCGGCCTGCACGGCAAGCACGGTGCAGCTCTTGACCGCTTCGCCATCGAGGTGCAAGCTGCACGCACCGCATGACGAGGTATCGCAGCCGACATTGGTGCCAGTGAGGCCGAGCGCCTCGCGGACGTAATGGACGAGCAGCGTGCGCGGCTCGACCTCGCTCTCGTGGACGGTGCCGTTCACGGTGACGCTGATCTGCATGGATGAATCTCCTCTAGAACCGGTCGGGTGGACCGGGCGGGTGTGCCCCCAATGGCTCGCCCATCATGCACCATTTCGAGGGCCCGCGCGGAATGCTGCGCGGCGATACCATCCGCAGCGGTGACTGACATCGACGACATCGCCCAGCACCGGCTCCGCCAAGACGGTCAACGCCTCACATCGGGTCGCCGGGCGATCATCGAGACGCTGCGGCGCGCCGGCCGTCCGGTGACGATCCCCGACATCTTGCGGATGCAGCCCTCGCTCGCACAGAGCTCGGTGTATCGCAATCTGGTGGTGCTGGAGCACGCTCGTTTGGTGAGCAAGATCTCGATGGGGGACGAGCACGCGCACTTCGAGCTCGGCGAGGAGATCACCAATCATCACCACCATCATCTGGTGTGCACGAGCTGCGGGCGGGTGAGCGATGTGACGTTGCCGTCGACGGTGGAGCAGGCCCTCGACAGCGGGCTACGTCAGGCGGCGCTGCAGGAGCAGTTCGAGCTTCATCACCACCGTCTCGATCTGCTCGGCCTGTGCTCAGCCTGTCGGGCGGAAGCCTGACGGGCATCGTGTGATGCGAATCCCGGCCTTGGCCGAGGGGGCTCGGCTCGTATGCTGGTGATGTGACGACGACCTACGAGATCGATGTGGCTGCTGGACAGCGCTTGGCGGAGATCATGACCGCGCCCGATCCCACTGACGGGCTGTGGGCCGCGCAGGCTGACGGCTTCTTCGACCGTTCGGTTCCCGAGATCGCTGCGCTGGCGATGGAACAGGACCCCATCCACCGTCACAAGGACGTCCTCACCCACACGTTCATCGTCGTTGCCAACACCTCGCCACGGTTGGTTGTCCGATTGGCGGCGCTGTTCCACGACGTGGGCAAGACCCGTACCCGCCGGTTCGTCAAGTCGAAGGTCACCTTCCATCATCACGAGGCCGTGGGGTCGCGGATGACCCGCGAACGGCTGACATCACTCGGCTATGACGAGCAACTCGTCGAGGATGTCACCCGCTTGGTCGAACTCAGCGGGCGCTTTCACGGCTACCAGCACGGCTGGGAGGATTCTGCTGTGCGCCGGTACGCACGCGACGCGGGCGCGCTACTCGGCGATCTCAACGAGTTGGTCCGCTGCGACTGCACCACCCGCCATCCCGAGAAGGTGCGCGGCCTGCAGCGGCGGATGGATGAGCTCGAGGAGCGGATTCGCCTGCTCGCCGTCGAAGAGGCGCGCAAGGCCGAGCGGCCAGAGCTCGACGGTGCCGAGATCATGCAGATCCTCGGCATCGAACCCGGTCGAGCGGTCGGTGCAGCCCGGGCGATGCTGCTCGAGCACGCCCGCAACCACGGCCCGGTCGATCACGACGAAGCTGTCGCGTTGCTTCACGCCTGGTGGGCAACGCAGGCCGGTTGATGCCGGTCAGGTCGCGGTCGTGAGATCGCGGATGACCAGCACGAGTAGGAACACGATCATCCCGGCGCCGAACGCGGTGTAACCCCATCGCGCCCGGTGGTTTGCCCGCCAGAAGCGGCGCATGCTCGACACGATGCAGGCGATCGCGATCAGCCCGATCACCGCGCCGATGATGGGGGTGACCCCGGCGGCGAGCCCAATGAACGGCAACACGAACGGCAACACGATGTAGGTGAGCAGGCAGCGCACCGCGGCTACTGCGACCGAGGTCTGAAAAGCGGTGCGGGCCTCGCCGGCGGTGGCCGGTTCGGCGTGGTCGACGCGCAAAGCCTTGCGCATCAACCGGTCGGCGGCGGAGTAGCTCGGCGGTGCAGCGTATGGACAGCTCTCGGCGACCGACGTAGCAGACATGGTGGCAATCGTAGCTCCCTGGCCCTGGGTCCGACCTCCCTGCCCTGCTCGTGCGGTTATGACCCCGGCCTCAGCCGGGCGCGCAAGTGGTCGGCGATCGCCTCGACCCGGGTGCCAAGTTCGCCAGCGGCAGCAACGTGGTCGGGCAAAGCCGTCGGCCAGAGAACGGTGACTCCCTTGACGCGCTTCTGTTTCATGATCCAACCCCACTCGCACCCGACAAAGCAGAGCACACCGCGAGTCGGGACATCGGCGAACTCCTCACCGAGCGCCGCCCGTACGACATCGACCTGACCAAGCACCCCATCGGCGAGCTTGGAGCGATCACGGCCGTTGACGTACAGCCGTTCATCGACGCGGAACAGACCTCCGACGTTGCGAACTTCGATGGCGCCGGCGTACTTTTTGGCGTCGATCACGAACACTCCGGATGGCCCGACGGTGATGTGATCGATGTTGGCTCGGCTGCCAGGCACGAGTCGATCGTGGAGCACCTCGATTACCGAGGCGCTGGCGAGCACCTCGGCGACTCGAAACTCGTCCTCGGCACCGATCTTCCACGCAGCGGTCGGCTGCGTTTCCGGACCGATTCGGGGGTCCCGGTGTCAGTGCTGCAGCGATCCGGCCAAAGACCGGCCGCTGCTGTTTGATCGACCGTCGCCATTCTTTATCCTCGGCGACGCGCTGCTCTTTCTTCGCCGACTCGCGTGCAGAACGCTTCTCGTACTCCTTCCTGGCGGAGCCCCCAGCGACGTCGCCACGTTGCGCAGCGACTCTGGGCTTGGATTCAAGAGGCACCATCTGCGTGCTCGGTGGTACCTGCGCGTCCAGCGGACTCTGGGTATCGCGCGGCGCGGGGTGAGAAGCCAGATCGGGCAAACCGCATGCCACGCAGCGCACCACCCGTGCGCTCGAATCCCAGTACGCCCGTGCGCCGGCAGCCAATGGCTCGCCACACTCCGCGCACGCGTCGGCGCGGCGGATGCTCATCAGCTTCACCGTTCGTTCCTCCCTGGACCATGACCATCGGCAGGATTCATCTGGGCTTGAGTGACGATCCGGAAGCTGCACCTGGCACGGGCCGAGCCGGGCCGGGCCGGGCCAGGCGGCGGGACTCGGCGCGGGGCTACGTCGGGAACGCTGACACTGGCGATTCGACCGTCACATCGACGCGTTCGCCGATCTGCGGCAGCCTGGATGCGTGCAGGCGGGCGGCTACTTCGGTCCCGTCGTCGAGTACGACCAGCACCACGGAGTCGTGCCCGTAGTACTCGCGGCTGGCGATGCGGCCGAGCACACCGGTTGCGACGTCGTTGCTGCGGCGATTGTTGGCCGGGTCGATGACATCGAGCGAACGCAGCATCACCTGCTCGGGTCGCACGACGACAGTCACCGCGTCGCCGGGTCCGGACTGGGCGCGGCAGGGCGCAGCGAGCGGTAACCGCCCGAGGGCGCTCACCACCACATCGCCTTCGCGAATGCCCGGCAACTCGCACGCTTCGCCGACGAACGTGGCCACCTGCAGCGATTCAGGGAAGCCGTAGATGGTTGCCGGATCGGCGACCTGGGCGATGTGCCCATCGAGCAACACGGCCACCTCGTCGGCAATCGACAGCGCCTCGAGTTGATCGTGTGTGACCACCACCGCAGTTGCATTGCTGGCCCGCAACGCGTCGAGGACCTCCCCGCGCACCTGGGCGCGAAGCCCGGCATCGAGCGCGGAGAACGGCTCGTCGAGCATCACCAGTGCCGGGTCCGGGGCGAGCGCTCGGGCGAGCGCGACTCGGTGCTGCTGGCCTCCGGACAGTTCGTGCGGTCGCCGCTTCCCGGTGCCGGCCAAACCTACGAGTTCCAGCACCTCATCGATGCGGAGCTGCGATGCCCGGCCTCGCGGCAACCCGAAGCCGACGTTTCTGGCCACGTCGAGATGCGGGAACAGCGCCCCCTCCTGGGGCACCACCCCGACCCGCCGTCGCTCGGGAGGAACCGAGGCGGTCGGTGAGGCAACGAGCGTGCCGCCAATGGTGACGGTGCCGGCATCAGGGGTGTCGAACCCGGCGATGATCCGCAGCAGAGTTGTCTTGCCGCCGCCAGAGGGTCCGAGGACCGCAGTGACCGAACCGGGGCGCACGCTTAAGTCGACCCCGTCGAGCACCACCCGTAACCCGAAGCGCTTGGTCAGCCCGCGCACAACCAGCAACGCGTCCACGCCACGTGACGCACCCGACGGGGAGATGGCAGGGGCCGGGACCGCCGTAGCGAGGCGCTGCTGGCTCACGGCGCGACCCCGACCGGGCTGTTCCGGCGGACAGTGATGATGGTCAGCGCGGCGGTGGGGATGGCGGCAAAGATCACCAGGGCGAGAGCATACGGGCCCGCGCTCGCGTAGTCGGAGATCGAGGTGTACTGCCACAGCCGTGTTGCCAACGTCTGCGTTTCGGTGGGCCGCAGGATCAGCGTGACCGGGAGTTCTTTCATCGTCGAGAGCAACACGAGCCCCGCGGCGGCAGCGATGCCCGGTGCGGCCAGCGGCACCGTCACCCGCCACACCACCGCTCGCGGTGACGAACCCAGCGAGCGGGCCACCTCCTCGAGACGTACCGGTGACTGCTCGATCGAGGCGCGCACCGCCCCAACGGCAAGTGGCAAGAACAGCACCACGTAGCCGAGCACCAACAGCGGCGTCTCGAGATAGATCGGCCGGAGGATGCGGACTCCGATGAACACCAGCGAGATGGCGATCACGATGCCGGGCAGCGCATGGGTCACGTACGTTGCGCCCTCGACGGCCTGGGCGGTCCGACCGCGGTGGCGCGCGGCCAGCACGCCGACCGGCATTGCCAGTAGCACCGTGGCAACGGCGGCTGCGACCGCCAATGCCAGGGTGCTGCCGAGCGCTCCGAGCACGTCGCCGAATCCTGCGCTCGGCGACTCGAACGTGGCCACCCAGTACACGACCCGCCCAACCGGGAAGACGATCGCCGCCCCCAACACCGTGCCGATGAACAACCACGCCAACGGTGCTGCGCGTCCGAGCGCGACGGGCCGCCCGGCGCGGGCGTTACCGGCGCCGATGCGCGCCGAAGCACGACCACGCGCCATCGCTTCCAGCACCACGAGCGCCAGCGCAACCACGACCAGGGTGCTGGCCAAGATGGCCGCTCGGCTGGGGTTGAATCCCGCCCGGTACGCGCCGTAGATCACCCAGGTGAACGCCTCGTACCGCATCGCTGCGACGGCACCGAAGTCGCTGAGCACGTACAGCATGACGAGCAGCCCCCCGGCGCTGAGCGCCGGACGGACCTGGCGCAGCGTGAGCCCCAGAGCGACTTGGGTGCGAGTGCGCCCGAGCGAGCGGGCGACCTCCTCGTGCGCCGGGTCGAGGTGGCGCAGCGCGGCGACGCAGGGCAGATACACGAAGGGATACGACATGCTGGTGAGCACGAGCGCCGCACCCCAGAACCCGGCGATCGATGGTCGCCACGACACCCACGCGAACGCCGCCAGGTACGACGGGATCGCCAGCGGCAGCGCCAGCACGACACGCAGCACACCTCTGCCGGGGAGGTCGCTGCGCACGACCAGCCATGCCGCGACGGCACCCACCGCCAAGCAGGCGACGGTGACCGTGAGGCTCAACGCCAGGCTGCGCAGCAC